>NZ_JAMYSW010000008.1:0-287137 GCF_040322135.1 Mesorhizobium sp. M0189 | reverse complement strand
TCGACGGCCTCAGGATTTCCAAAACCGGCCTCGCCGCACTCGATCTGAAGAGCCATCATTCAATCCGCGTCCGTATCGGCGTCAAGGACGACGCCAAGCGCCCTGGCGGGATCAACATTTTCGGCAAGGGCTTTGGGAATTACGATCAGGACATCCTGCTCAGGATCAAAACCGGTTGATATCATCGATCCCGGTTTGAAAAATAGTGAACCCAATTTCAGCTGCTTCCTTTCATCTAGCCAACTCGCATCCAATGGTCAGACTTGCGGCTATCTTGTCACCGGCGCTGAGAAACCGATTGGCACGACTGGTCTCACCGAGGAGTTCGAAGAGAGAATTTAAATGTATTATCTGACGACCAGCTTACCTTGATCCATTTTATACTCTCAACCTGCCTCGTCGCAGGCTTCGCCGACTGCCTACGTCATCCGCCTGGGACATCTAGCCCATCCGTTATCGCTTGACGACCATTGATCCGAAACGGCGACTGGCAGCACCATTGTGATGAGCGAGCTTAATCTGTGCCTTTCTTGGGTTTTGTCGGCGTCCGTCGGCAATGCGACCTGGACGAGGTGGGTAGCCCAGCGGCTACGATTGGATCACGTTCTCTAGGCTACTCTGGAAAGTATGTGCCGATCCAAGTCGCACTTGGCCAAGCCATATCGCCAGCGGTGGTTCGTCGTCTCGCGTCTGCTCTGGTAGAACAAAGTCAATTGCCGGCCTTCGATCATTACGGTCGAATGGCCATTCTCGCCGGGCTCACCAGGGTCGAGAACGGGGCCAACGGAAACGTAGGGACCCTTGACGTCATCGGCGATGGCGAAGAAGACGCGCTGCCGGCTGCCGCGCGGACCTTCGGGGAGGAAGCAGGTGGCGTTAAGAAGCACACGACCGTCCGGGAGCTCGACGAGCTGCGCGCCTTCGATCCCCCATTCGTAATCCGGGTGTTCGCGCGCATTGTGATGCGGCACGTCGAGATGATCGAGTATTTTGCCGAGACGTTTCCATGGCCCGAACCAGGAATCGGATTGGCTGCGCGCCAGATAGACATCAGGCTGGGGCACCCTGGTGAATTTGGGCATGCCTGAATAGACGATGTAGCGCTTGCCGTCGACGATTGCCGGATGGGGATCGTAGATGCCGTCCTCATCGGTGTCGGGCAGCGACAATATCGCCGGATTGAGCACCACCCAATGAAAGCCGTCATTGGAGACCGCGTGCTCGCAACGTCCGCCGGACTTCATGAATTCGGTCTGGATGAACATATGGAAGACGCCGCACTCATGAATGACGCCGGGCGCCGCAATGCCCGATCCGGTTACCGGCAAAACGATCGCCTCGTGCTCTGTCCAGGGTCCATAAAGATCCGGCGCTGTGGCGTGGAGGATTTTCCAGCTCTCGGTTGTGACGGTGCCGCTGGAGCCGAAGACGTGCCAGAGCGTGCCATCGAACACCGGACAAGGGTCCTTCAGATCATCCACCGCCTGCGGGTGAAACAGTGGAAAGACGTTGGTTTCAAAGTCGATCTTCATTCGCAAGCATTCCCGCGATTGTTTCGCGGACCCCTTTCATTTGGACCGTCTGCGTGACTCAGCCGAATCGATTCGCAGCCCTCATTTATAACTCCGCCCATGAACGGTTGTTGAACGATTGAACGATTTCAACCGTTCTGTGGCAATGCGCCACATTTTGGGTGAGGTCACGCACGGCGCGGGGCTTCAGCTTCTGGAGCGGCCATCATGTCAGCCGGATGCAGGGTCGTTCGGCTTGACCTTCTCTCTTGAGCCATGGCCGGAATGGAGCGGACCGCTGGCCTCGCCCGAGACAGTTTGGAACTATGGAACAACTTACTGGGATGAAAGTTATATAGATGGCTGCGAATTTCGTTCGAAGCTGCCTCGACTAACGTATGTTAATCGAGGCAATTTCTAATTGTAACGAAGGATTTCTATATGGAAATGGCGGTGGGCACCCCCCTAAAACCAAATACCACCGTGCAGTCGTCAATTTTACTTTGCTTTTCCCACCTCCGATGGAATTTTGTATTCCAAAGACCGCAACAGATTCTGACGCTCGCCTCAAAACAGCAGCAGCTAATTTATTTCGAAGAGCCGATCTTCGACGAAAGGCGCCACGCTTCGACGCGGGTGAACGATGTTTCACCTACGATCAAAATTGTGACGCCGCTGATCCCAGTTGGTACTTCCGCGACCAGGGCGAACGCGATCCAGCGCAGGTTCGTCGATCAGATCCTCGCCTCCACGCCGCATGACCGATTGACGACCTGGTATTACACGCCCATGGCGCTACGCTTCAGCCATCATCTCGCCTGTGACGTCTGCGTCTACGACTGCATGGATGAACTCTCCGCGTTCAAAGACGCTCCCGCAGAGTTGACGCAGTTGGAAAAGGCGCTGTTGCAACGTGCCGATGTCGTCTTCACGGGCGGGCAGAGCCTTTACGAGGCCAAGCGAAGCCTGCATCGTTCGATCTTTGCTTTTCCAAGCAGCATCGACGTTGCACATTTCCATCAGGCGAGAGAGCCGGGTGAGGACCCACTCGACCAGGCCAACATACCTCACCCGAGAGTGGGGTATTTCGGGGTCATTGACGAGCGGCTCGACGTCGAATTGGTAGCGGAGACGGCTGCAGCAATGCCGGACGTGCAATTCGTCATGCTCGGCCCTGTGGTCAAGATCGATCCGGCGAGGCTGCCCACGGCAAGCAACCTGCATTGGCTGGGCGGCAAGTCCTATGCCGACCTGCCACGCTACCTCCGGCATTGGAGTGCCGGCTGGATGCCTTTCAAGCTCAACGAGGCGACCCGCTACATCAGCCCGACCAAGACTCCCGAGTTCCTCGCGGCAGGACTGCCGGTGGTTTCGACAGCGATCGTCGACGTCGTGCGCACCTACGGCGCCGAAGGCCTTGTCGACATTGTCGACGCCGAGGATGTCGAAGCCAAGCTTCGATCCATCCTGGCGCGTCCTCGCGATTTCCTGGTGGAGAAAGCCGACGCCTACCTCGCCGATATGTCCTGGGAGAAGACCTGGAATGCGATGGCGGCCCACATCCAGCGCGCCCACGCGATGAAGAGCGTCGTGCCGTTGCTGAGGGGAGCGTTAGCATGTTCGACTGGCTGATCGTCGGCGCCGGCTTCGCCGGCAGCGTGCTGGCGGAACGCATCGCATCGCAGCGACAAGAAAGCGTCCTGATCGTCGACAGACGAAATCACATCGGCGGCAATGCGTATGACTGTTATGACGAGGCAGGGATCCTGATCCACCGCTATGGGCCGCACATATTCCACACCAACGCCCAATCGATCGTCGACTACCTGTCGCAGTTCACCGAATGGCGGTCTTACGAACACCGCGTGCTGTCGCTGGTCGACGGAAAGCTGCTGCCGATACCGATCAACCTAGACACCATAAATCGCCTTTACGGCCTTAAGCTGACATCCGAGCAGCTGCAGGAGTTCTTCGCTTCCCGGCGAGAGACGGTGGAAGAAGTCCGCACAGCCGAAGACGTCGTCGTGAGCACCGTGGGCAGGGAGCTCTACGAGAAATTCTTCCGCGGCTACACGAGGAAGCAGTGGGGTGTTGACCCTTCCCAGTTGAGCAAATCAGTCACAGCGCGGGTGCCAACGCGGACCGATCGGGATGATCGCTACTTTGGCGACACTTTCCAGAAAATGCCGGCAGGCGGGTATACGCGCATGTTCCAGCGCATGCTGGATAATCCCAAGATCAAGATCATGCTACAGACCGACTATCGTGAGATTAGCGACAAGATTCCGTTCCAGCGGATGATCTACACCGGGCCAATCGACGAATTTTTCGATTGGAAGCTGGGTCGCTTGCCCTACCGCTCGCTGCGCTTTGAGCACGTGACGCTTGATTGCGAGGAGTTTCAGCCGGTCGCCGTCGTCAACTATCCGCAGACGGAAAACTACACCCGCATCACCGAGTACAAGCATCTGACCGGACAGAAGAGTCCGAAGACCAGCCTGACCTACGAATACCCCTCGGACATCGGAGATCCCTATTACCCGGTGCCGCGGCCCGAAAACGAGGCGTTGTACAAGAGCTACGAAGCGTTGGCAGCGGCGTGCCCACAGGTCTGGTTCGTCGGACGTCTGGCGACATATCGCTATTACAATATGGATCAGGTCGTCGGGCAGGCTTTGGCGACGTTCGCGCGCCTTCAAAAGAGCATGCCGGTAAACGGCATCGGGCAGATGCCGAGGCAGCGCGAGGCGGCGGAGTGAACGATGCGCCGGGATTAAGCTGCATTCGCGGTGACCATTAACATTTGAGATGGCGCAAAGATCAGCCGAAGCTAATATGCCGTTGGAGGGGTCGTGCGTACGAGACGTTTCACAAAGCCGATAGTCGTTCAACCGGCCGGATCGATCGCGACAGGGTTGTTGTCTCGGTAACGGACGCGGCCGAGGTTCTGCTGAAGGATTGGCCGGAGCCGGCTTGCAAGCGTCGAGACTCGCAACAATCGAGGCGTGCCTTGCCGTCATGCGCGGTGAAAAGTCGCCAAGAGTCGCACGCGAGGCGATCATCGCTGCGGCCAAGGACCCCAGGATCTTTCTCGGTGGACAGATTTAGGCTTGCCGCGTTGCCGATGCAGTTAAAGCGCGGCGCACTATCGGCGGGGCTATACCGCGCCTGCTGGCTCGTTGTCGAAGGCCTCGAACAATCGGCGTTGGCGCTCCAACTCGTCGGCTAGCGGCTTGTGAAGAGTGCGCGAGCCGTTCGCATGAATGGTGGAGAACAAGCCTACTTCGGCGTGGCGCGAATTGTCCCAACCGGGGTAGGCCGTCACCGGGTACAGGCATATGCCCTGAATAGGTGCGCCGAGGCTCATCGCATCGCGCACTTCGTCGCAAACATAATGGAGCCAAGCCGGCCGTCCCGACCCCTCGGCGCCGGTCTCGGCAATAATCATCGGCTTCTTGTAGCGCTCGTCGACCTCGACCAGCATTTCCGAAAGCGCCCGGTATTCGTGGTGTCCCATCGGTATCGTTGGCCCATTCAAGTACCATTGGTTGTGCGGATAGAAGTTGAGGCCTATGACGTCGACAAGGTCCTCGCTGCCACCCAACTCCGGCTCAGCGCGCCCGACCAGCATGTCGTAAGCCTCGAACTGGCCCTGACGAGCATTTTCGGCGCGCCGCCGCTCGGCGCGACTGCGGTCACGAGGAGCAATATGGATGAGCGGTTCAGCCCAGATGAACCTGCAACTGGGTTCGGCCTCCCGCATTGCTCTGATCCCGGCGATCGCTGCCCTGACAAGGTGGCGTTTGAACCATCCGCGCTTATTCTGCCCGGCGCGCGGGAAATAGCCGACCTCCACCGCCCACGCAAAGAAAGAAATTTCGTTGATCGGACACACCAGGGGAGCCACTCCGGTGGCTAAGCGATGAACCCGAACAGCTTCCGCGGCGAAACGGACATAGGCCTCGACAAAGCCGGGGCCACCTTGGTCGACGTGGTCTGGCGAACCATAGTGGAAGATATCCCAGATGACCTGCACCCCGGCCGCCTGGGCTGCTTCGATCACCAACATCCAGCTCGACCAGTCAAAGACTCCCGGCGCTGTTTCGATCAAGTGCCAGCGCAAGCCGTCGCGGATCGTGCGAAGCCCAAGCTCGGCACAGTGGCGATAGTCGCCGGATGCATGGGTGTCATGTGAGGTCGCACGGATCAGATCAAGGCGCACCCCATCGGCACGTCGATGCGAGGAACACTCGAAACCAGCCATGAAAAAGCTCTCGATGCCAGAAGGATCTGCCGCGGGCCGACGAGCCGGTTCCTCGTTCATACCGGCATCCTGTCGGCCAGGGATGGCGCAAGTACTTGCGTTCGGCGACCGCCCTTTGCCAGGTTCGGTCGCCTCTTCGATTTCGATGAGGCTGCCGTCACGTCGAGGTGTTGGCCTTGCCTGGCGTTCACAGCCATGATTTCCTCGCGCACCACGGAGACGAGATCGGGCTGGTTGCGGTTGCGGCGCTCGTAAGCCAACAGCAGTTGCAAGCGCTCGCGCGCCACGGACGCGCTGCCGCGGCGCTTGAAGATATCGAGCAGGTTCATGCTGCCCTCCTTCCCAACAGCCGGTCGAGGAGGCCCCCCGAAAGGCAGAATGACCGGCAGGTCCTCGCCCTCGAGTCTTCTTGCTGCGTCGATACAGGCGCGTGCGGCGGGGTTGGTGTTTTTGCATAACCGGCGCGCCCACATTGGTGCGCGTAGTAGTACAATGCGGTTAGAGCCAAAACACGTGTGCTCGACGGGCACGCGACAGAGGAAATGGCCAAATCCGAATTCGCCCATTGCGCTGCTCACGAAGATGCAAATTTCGGATTGGCCACCCCAGCAATGCGCGACCTCACGCGGCCTGCTGCATTGCCCGTTCGTTGACGCCAGTTTCGCCGAGTTGGGTGAGCGCCTCATCGGTGGCTTTTTCTTCTTCGAGAGTCTGTTCCAGAAGTGGGACTGCGTCTCTTAGGCCGAGCAAGCCCGCCCACGTCACAAGAGTGCCGTAGCGCGCGATTTCATAATGCTCGACCGCCTGGGCTGCAGCCACGAGCCCTGCGTCCAATGCTGGAGCGTCTCCGAATTCTTCCAAAATCTCCTGCCCCTCCTCGATCATGCCATCGATCGCTGGGCACGTCTTACCCTGAGCCCTCTTGCCAAACGCGTCGAAAACCTGCTGCAGGCGCTCGATTTGACCTTCTGTCTCGTCTCGATGCTTTTCGAACGCGGCCTTCAGCTCTTCGGACTCTGCGCCCTTTGCCATTTTCTTTAAGGCGGTCAGAATCTTCCGTTCGACGTAGTAGATGTCCTTCAGACCATCGTAGAAAAGGTCTTCCAAGCCCTTGGAACTGCCCTGTGATCTTCGCGTCGTCGCCATTCTCATCTCCTGTTGAAAGCTATCGATGGATGTACGGCTCTAACGAGGCCAGTGCCTTGTTGTTCCTTCACGATGGCCCCACTGACGCCGACTCATGGTGGCGAGCGGCGTCGCTTGCGGGTCATCAAGATGCGTGGGGCATAAATACGCGGCGGCTACCACGACTTCGTCATCCAGCCGGACGTCGTTACCGTCTTTGCGCGGCTGGTAGCCGCCGAGCACCCTGAAGCCGAACACGGCTCGCCGGCCTTAAGCGGAAATTCCGTGGACACTCTGATCGGCGGCCGCCTCGATCGGGGCACAAGCTCGCTCTTGATCGGCCCTCTCAGGTGTCGGGAAGTCCACCATCGCTTGCTGCTACTCTCACGCGGCGCCCTCAAGGCCGCCTCAAGGTGCGATGGTGGATCCGCGGTTCCGCGGCTGAGCAGGTTGTTTACCTCGACCGGCAGGAGCGAAACGGCCCCGCCGTGGAGCCCCTGAAGCGGCGAGGCTTTGGAACGACATTGCTGGGAAAGGTAGTTGCCGTGCATTGCAATGCAAAGATCGAATTACACTACAACCTCGAGGGACAATCCCGAGGGCCTGCATTTCACCATGGCGTTGCCATTGCGCGAGCCAGGCTCGTGCCAGCATACTCCTGAGCGCCGGGTCGAACGCAACGTGGGAAGCATGCAGCTATGTCCCCAGCAACCAATACTTGGTAACCAAATTGGCGGTTCGGCGTTTCCTTTCAACGTGGTCCACGGTGCACTCACGGTGCGGCTTTGCAGTGTCAGGATTTCTGAATGGTCGACAGAGACAAAGCGCGCCGCGATCGGATGTTTGACTCCCTGGTTGTGGGCGGCGGGCCAGCAGGCCTCGTGGCCGCGACCTACCTTGGACGTTTTCGGCGTCGGGTAGTTGTCGTCGATGCAGGTCAAAGCCGGGCAAACTGGATTCCCTTGACGCGCAACTGCCCGGGCTTCCCGCGCGGAATCACCGGCCCTGACCTGCTTCACCGCCTCAAACTGCAGGCCACCCGGCACGGCGCAGATTGGGTGTGCGATACGGTCGTGGGCATTCGCATCGCGGAGAATGGATTTTTAGCGCAGGCTTCATCTCCCATTCATGCCCGCTCACTGCTTATTGCCACTGGTGTCGTCGACAGCCTCCCCGACGTTCCGGGCACCGCCGACATGATTAAAGCCGGAGCCTTGCGATTGTGCCCTGTCTGCGACGGCTATGAGGTCATTGACAAACGGGTGGCCGTCATCGGACCGGCCGAACACGCAATGAAAAAGGCGCTGTTCATGCGGACCTTCACTCGAGACGTAACTTTGCTGATTGCTGATGCAGCCCAGCCCAGCCCGGATGACGTTCTTAGGCTAAAAAGGGCTGGAATCGAGTTCGGCGCATGCGCCCGAGACGCAATTTCAGCTGAGGGCCGTCGGGCAGTTGTCGAACTCGTCGACGGCAGGACGCTCTCGTTTGACACCATCTACCCTGCGATGGGGTCGATCATCCGCTCGAGGCTAGCGACCGACCTTGGTGCAGAATGTGACCGAGCCGGCAATCTTGTCGTGGATTCGCACCAGCGCACCGCCGTGCCGGGACTCTATGCAGCTGGAGATGTCGTCGACGAGATCAACCAGCTTGCCGTCGCGTTCGGGCACGCAGCGGTCGCGGCAAGTGACATGCATAACTATCTTGCGAATGGCGAAGGGGAGCACTGATTGCAGGCTGAAAACACCGCGTAGTGACAGTCCTACGCGAACGGCGTGCCCGGCGCTGACGTTAAGATACCGACAATCACAAACCATTGGGCTGCTGCCATATGTGTCTCTTTCCGATCCTGCTGCCTCGCGCGAACAATTCCGGCAGACCGTTCCCCAAGCAGGAATTCGACCCGACAAGGCCGAGCTGGCTAGCCGTTCGCCGGCGTCATGGCTTTTCTGCAGTCACTGGCCGAAGGGGTGTGGCGGCAAGGCGGCCATTCCAACATTGACGACCTCGTCATGTTGGAGATGATGACGGACGAGATCGACTTGCCGCGCGGAACTCGAGCGGCGATTTCGCCGGGACGAAAATGACCATCCGTTACCTATCGATCTGCGTCGTGTAGCGCACGCAGCGCTTCGGTTCGACCACGCGTGCTTGCCGTTCCGGCTCCTCTTCGGTGTCGGTTGCACAGGGGTGCCCCCTTGCAGCCTCCAAGCGCACTCCCCGATCCGAGCGGTCTTTGCATCTCGTGCTGCGCGCTCAACCTCGATCAGTGCTCGTACAGCATCGATGTTCGGTTCTCTCTCACTTGTCTCTTTTCTCAGTAGCCAAGCCGCGCTCCCCGCCTAGTTAACCGAACCATCGTCGCAAACGGGTGTTCCACCACGACAACAAAAAGCCCGCCGGCCGGAACCGGCGGGCTAAGTGACCCAACAGCGGAACACAATTGCTAGGGGTCGGTGGAGTACGAGATTCCAACCGACGAATGCGCAGAAGGTTCCGCAACTGCTAATGTAACGTAGGAGGAGTTGGGGGAACTGGAATTCCGGTCGTAGACCTGTTCGTATCCGAGCTGCTACACCCGGCCAACGAAGCCCGTCAATGAACGATGGCGGAGCGTGCTGCCCTGCTCCGGCGCACGGCGGCAACAATCAAGACTATCAGCCTGACCGACTATTCCGGATCTCAGCCAATGACAGCGCCTCAGGCGTGTAGCTTTCGACTTTGAGTCGATGGCGGTTGTAGTGGCGATTTTCCGGCCACCAACACGCGAGCTGGAGGCTGGTGAGTGCATCAAGGCCGGCAGAGCGCTGTTGGGCCGAAAGCTGAAACTCCGCCGCCGGCTCAGTACGGCCCACCGCCGAGAGGTATTTATAGCCGCCGGTGGTCGTCTAGCGAGCGCGTGCGAGATGCACTTCCCAAACACGAACGCCCGCTCGGAAACGACGGCTGGATGCTCTGCATAGCCAACGAGATCACAATCTGCGGGCTTCGGGAGCGGGGCCAGTCTCCATGACGTCAGGGCACGCCGCCGCTTCCGGTCTGTCAGCTTGGTGCATGTGTCAACAGTTCCGAGCCGAAGCAGTGCGCCGCCCTCCCAGCCGAAGAAAGTTGGCTCGCCCGACTGGCAGAAGAAGGCCCCGATGCTTCGCGCCTTCGCGGGGCCGTCAGCCAGACCATCGTCGGTGAGCCGCCGAAGGAACATGGCATCGTTGCCGCGCTGCGCCGATCCCGGCTGCCGGAGCCGATCTCCAGGTCAAGATCTGATGCGACATCTGCTCGATACAAACCGACTCGGAGCCCCTGCTCTAAAGGACAGCCGAACGAAACGACTATAACCTTTTCATCTCCTCCCTCACAGTCGCCGAATTCGTCGCGGTGTACTTGAGAAGCTGTCGGGCAAGCGGCGTGACGAACTCGAAAAATGGTTCGCGGCGTCGGACGGTGCGCAGATGCTTTTTGCCGGTCGGGTCCTGTTGTTCGACGAGAAGGATGGTCCGGCGAGGCAAAGAGCCGGGCCCAAGGAGAGCCTGCTCAGCCTCAATCGCATCGGCCAGCGGGTCTTTGAATTCGCCGTGATCCACATTCATGCAACCACTGCCCTTGTCTTCGCGTTTAGCCGCGTTCAATCGTGGGGAGCGACAAGAATGCGGGCCTTCAGTCCAATTACAATTTGCCTCAATCGCAACCTGACGGTGGTCGCGTCCATAGCCGACGCAATGAAGGTGCTTCAGCAGCCATGGCCTAGAATGGGAAAGCCGGGGCGGCTCAAGGCGATCCGAATGGTCGAGGAATCGCTCGCCGGGCATTGCAGCCAGCAAGCTGCGTTCGAGGCCTTCAAGGCGGCCGCGGCTGAACAGGGACTCCTTAGAACAAGAGGGACCAGCGCAGGTCTGGGGAAATGTGCGCGGATAGTTGAAGACCTGATGTGAGGTCATGCCGGCCTCGCTAACACTGAAGAGCCACCCCACCTGAAGCCCGAAATACTGCCTTCTCCCGCGAGAGCCGAAACGCCTCAAAACGGGCTATTAGCCCGGACGCGAGAAGGCCCTGGCTTCGCGTCCGGGACAGCCAGGACCCACTTATCCGACGGTGAATTCTGCGCTGGCCAAGCAGTGCGCTGCACCCCATTTGCGATCGCGTTTGGGATCCACATTGAGGTTACTCTGACGGTCTGCCCCATCTTGTCAGAAGAAGACATTTCGCTTGACCTTGCGACTAAAGGAAAGCAATCAGCCTTGACAAAAATCGCGATCAGAATTGCGCGAAGAGCCGGGCTTGACGAGCAGGTGGTTCTCCGTAGTCTCTTCGACCGCGAGGATTTCGGCTCGACGGGCATCGGTCGTGGTGTCGCGATCCCTCACGCCCTACTGGGTATGATCTCTTCGCCTGTCGCGTCTTTGACACGCTTGGCCCAGCCTATCGATTTCGACGGCCCCGACGACGACCCAGTCGATCTCATTTACACTGTACTCTGGCCGCGCTCTGCTACTTCCGCCTTCCTCCCTGCCCTTTCGCAAATATGCCGGGTGCTTCGGACATCTCAAGTTCGGGAGCGACTCCGACAGGCACAGTCATCCGATGAGGCCTTGGCGATTCTCGAAACTGAGCCGCTTCCGAGAATTTCACCAAATTTGCATACTTGCCGCGTCGGGCCTGGCGCTGTGATACCTAAGCAGTTCAGCAATGCCTTAGAATCCAGAGGCGCGGCGCATACCGCAGTCAACTACGGGGGCTCGCTACCAGCCGATGAGGCGGTCTTCGCGGGGGATTGACGCATCTTCGGGTTCCTTTTCTGCGCGGTAACCCAAACAGAATGTCTGCGTCGTCATTACTCCGAGGCCGCGCCGCGCTCCGGCAACGCGCGGTCTGGTCCCCGCGGGTACTGCGATCGATCAGCCCCGCATCGTTGAGCGTAGGATGGCCTGCATGTGCTCTTTCAAGTCGAGTTCGCCTCGTGCCTCAACAGTCAACAGGTACTCGGCCTTGACCCGGCGGTCGCCTCGGCTGGTCGCAGGATAGGAACAGATGGCCAGCAAGGCTTGCTCTTCAATTCGGTCTGCCGTCTTGCGGTGGTGCCAGTTGCTGCCCGCTCGATGAACAACCCTGTGGAGCGCGGCATAGGCGGTTTCATGCCTTGCGATCAGCGCCTGCAGTTCGCGCGAGATACCTTCGCCTTCAGCAAACGTCGGTTCAATGACAGACGCAACGGCGGTGAACGCAAGAAGTGTACGGCGGGTGACTGCGGGCATGCCTCATATCCTTGCCGTCTGATGAGTGCGGGCACACCATAGCACCGGCGCAGCGTTCGGAGAGATGCTTTGCAACATGACCCTATTTTCTGCTGACAAAACGTTTCCGATCCCGCGGCTGCTCCTCCTGCAATGGCTGGCAGCTTCAGTCTCCTGAAGGTCCCAGGTGGACGCTAGTATGCCATTGAACGCCACCCACAACTCAGATGCTGTGTGAGCGCCTGCCCCCAGCCGGCACATTTGCCTGTGTCTTATTCCAGACTGTTCCCGCGTGCACAGTGCCCCTGTGCGATCGGGAATCGACGCTGGCCTTTTAAAGGCCGCTTCCAGATCTCGCCTCCCGAAGTCAGTTTCGGCGAGCGTTGAGAGCACGTGCGAGGAGCCGGGTGTCAGTTAGCTGGATCACGCACGTCTCGAACGCTTTGGTCGGGCCGCGCCAGCGCAGCTCTTCGACGTCATCGAACAGCCGAGCGTCCGTGCGAAGCGTCGCGAGATTTTTGAATAAAAGCGCGAGCTCTCTACGCTTGCCGAGGGCTTCAGGCGGAAAGCTTTCAAGAGGGCCGTAGCGGCCAAGCAGCCGGGCGGCCGAGACCAGGCCGATGCCTTCGAGACCCGGATAGCCATCGGCGGCATCACCGACGAGCGCGAGGAAATCTGGAATGAGGGCCGGCTCAACTCCGAACTTCTCGCGTACACCCGCGGCATCGCGAATTTTCTGGGTCCTGCGGTCTACCTGGACCACATGGTCACCGCGCACACACTGCGCGAGATCCTTGTCCGGCGTCCAGATGCACACCTTCTGCACGCGCCCATCGGCAGCCGCGCTGTGCGCCGCGGAGGCCAGCGCGTCGTCGGCTTCCAGCTCGATCATCGGCCAGACCGCCACTCCCATCGCCGCCAAGGCTTTCTCGAGGGGGTGAAACTGCGCGAGCAATGCCGGCTCGATGCCATCCCCGGTCTTGTAGCCCGGCCAGAGCTGATTTCTGAACGATTCTACTACATGATCGGTAGCCACCCCAATGTGTGTGGCGCCATTCTCGATCATCTCCAGCACTGTGTTCAGCACGCCGACGACGGCGCCAAACGGCTTGTCTTGGCCGTTGTTGAACCGGCGTTGGCCGTAGAAGTGGCGAAACAGTTCGTATGTGCCGTCTACTAAATGTACGATCATCGCAATCCTCGAGAAACAGCATCCGGCGCCGTCTGCAAAGCTAGACCGACAGTTGGCCTTCTCCAAACCTTCAAGTAGGTGCGCTCGGACGTGCCCGTACGCCCACCGCAAGCCATGCCTCTCACCGGCACTTAGCAACAGCTTACCTTCAAGGGCAGGCGGATATTTCTCGCCCCGCCGCCTCGCTTTTGCGCCAGGCGGCCATTTGGTTCGCGAGAGTATCTCTTCTTCCAAACGCAGCGAAAAACGAATTGGCGATGCTGTCGCGACTAGCGCCGGCCGCGCAAGAGGCAGCCTGGGCCGATATTCGCGACCAGCTTGCGATGTGGGGGAAGCCCGGACGGGTGGGTTGGCCCGAACACACTGCTCCTGACGACAGAATGGAAATGACGACGTTCAGACGCTCCGATCTGCGGCGGCAGTTCCGTCATGACGATTATATGGAATGCATGCCCCCCGTTTTGGGGTTCTCATTCCTGTGACGGCCGGCTAGGCGCACCCCGCCTCTTGAAACCTTCAAACATTTTGCAGTTGTTAGAACTCACCTCGTTGACGCACTTCGACACAAAACCCGATGTCGGTAAATCGCGCAGCTTCGGAGGTGGGCACAAGGCGCAGCCTCTAGCACCTGATCTGTGATCGGTCGGGTCCCAAGCCAATTTCCGCCTGCCGCGCTTCACGCTATTGCAAGACGTTCAAATTTCAAATTTGAGCTTCCGCACTCATGCTTTGTCGAGAGTATCTCTTAAAGTCACTTAAACCTTCTGCGCAGTAAGTTTTAGCCGTTCTGAATCGCCGTCGGCGACGATGACGATGAAATAGGAGGACGCAATGGCTCGCAGTCACGTTGAACGTCTTGGTGAGTTCAGGGAAATCCTGGTCGCGACTCGACGCGAAGGAGTCCGTAACGTGCACCATACTCGCGACGCAATGCGGGCAAGTGGCTTTCAGATCGGGGACAGCGACGGCTCCAGCTACGGAGCCGAGATGAAGGTGCTTCAAGAGGAAATTGAGGCAGTCGATCGCGCCATCGAAGACGAGAAGCGGCTGGCTTTGGCCATCGAGGGCGCGGCTCAACCCCGCCGACCGACTAAACCGAGAATCGTGAAGGGAACATAGAGTCAGGTACGGCCCTTGGCGCCGTCGCGTCGATCGCCTGCGGTATGGTGTCGGGCTCGTCGCCGCCGTGGTGCAGCACCCTGACGTCATCCATTGCCATCAAACGTCAGGAAGGGACGGCCGAAGCCGCCCTCTGCCGGCGTCGCTGACTGCTCAGCTTTCATCTTCCCCGTCGATTTCGCCGTCTCCATCGTGACGATGCTTCGCTAATCTCGTGAAGGCGTTCTTCAGGTGTCCGAGTACGGCCTGAAACGCGACATTTGGACACGAAATCACGGAGGTCAGCTTCGAGGCGCGAAGCGGGGCGTGGCGGTGGAATATTGCGGCGAGCAGTTCGATAACGATGACAGCATGGTCTCTGCAATCCTCAAAAATATGAAACGGGTGATGGCAAGCGAGTACAGCCGCGAACTGTCCCCAAAGGTCTCCAGAGCGCAGCTGCAGCAGGCTCGTCTCGGATTCAGCCAAAGGGGGACCCGTGCCCTACGGCGTCCGGCGAATGTTGCTGGATAAAGATGGGGAGCCCCGTTACGTTCTCGGCTCTGGAGAACAGAAAGGGCTCGCTGGCGAACGTGTTCTCCTTGTCCCTGGCCCGCCAAACGAAATCAGGCTTGTGAGGGGCATCTTCAACATGTTTGTTGCTGAAGGGCAGAGCATGGCTGGTATATCAGTTCGTCTGAACAAAGAGGGAGAGCCGTCCACATACGGCGATGTGTGAACGCCTGCCCGAACAGCCCGCCGCCGACGATGAAGTTGTTGGGGCTATGAAGCTTGAAGAGAAACAGTTCGCCCGGTTGGAGCGCTCGGAACTGCGACCGCCCCCCCGGGCTGCCAGAAGTTCACCTCGTCAACGTCGGCGCGACAGAAATTCGAACCAATCTAGATCGGTGACGCCGACATAGATCTTGATCCCATGGGTGCTCATGAAAACGCCTCAGCGCGGTCGCGCACGATCGCCTTCACTCGCTCCGCCGCTGTTTGAGCGGGATCAGCCCGTTCGGCAAAGGACGGCAGAGCGAGCATGCGCGCTGCTTCGCGCAGGGCAGCGGCGATCGAACCTATCGCTTCTTCGGCGCGAGTGACCGGCAACTCGATCGTGCGCGCGAGAGTTAGGAAGTCCTGCCGTGTAAGCCGGTCGTCCTTACCGTTGAGCTTCAGCGCCATACGATCGCCACCAAGCCCCGGAAAGACGCGGGTCGTCACGGCGTCGTAAAGGGATGCGAACCGGACGGTCTCGAACCGCTTGGAGCCAGGGCCTGCAATCTTGAGGAGCGCCAGGTTCTTGAGATGCATGTCCCCGTCGGCGATCAGCCACGCGAAAAACGCCCGGCGGAACAAGGTCTCGATATCGGCGGCAGGGTCGGTCGAAAGCGGCCGCAAACCGCGCGCCATGCGTTCGATTGTGCCGTCGTATTTGGCTGAGGTCGGCAGATCGAGAACCGAACAGAAGTCCTCGAGCGCTAGGAAGCGTCGATCATCGGGCCCGCGTCGCACGTCGAATCGCTCGACGACCAATGCAGGTGACATCCCATCCGGCATGTCGATGAGCGCGGCGGCCGGAACCTCGAAGCCCGCTGCGCGACCAAGTTCAAGACAAAGCCATTCGACGACCGGCAGCATTTCGAAGCCCGCGGTTCCGGCCGGCTTAAGGATGTGAGTGAATGGCAGATCGATCGCGGGTAGCAGCGCGCCGTCCGATGCCAAATTCATCGGCGCCTTAATCTTGACACCCGATAATCTCGGCATTTCCGCGCGCGCAAACAGCTGAGCCAAGTTGTGCTCGAACGTCTCCTGGATCTCGCCTCGCGACGGGCCGACGTATCGACCAGTGAAGCGCCCATCGTCGGTGAACGCGACAAGTTTGGTGTCGAGTTCGTCTCGCGGCAGGACGTTAAGCTCGGCTTGGCTCTCGACGACCGCGATATTTGACATGTAGCGCTTGCCGCTTCGCAGCGCTTCGCGTTCATCCCGCTGACGGAGCACTTGCGCGAGCCATCCTTCTGGGAGGAGCGACTCGATGAAAGCCGGCAGCTTGCCTGGTGCAGTCTGTCGAACGAGTGGCGGGCCGCTGCGCCTCACAGGCTTCCAGCGCCACTCGAATCCATCGTGGATTAGACGACCGAGAGGATCCCCATGCCATGCCACAAGGAAATCCAGGGCCGCCTTGTTAACGGGGCCCTTGGCCGCCGCCGGGCGCGCAATCAGATAACGCTCAGCGCCCTCCCCTTCGCGGTACCATCCGTTCTCGCGGGCCAACGCCCAGACCGCGTCAGCGGCCACCTGTGGCGAGCCGTGTTCTTCTATGAGTCTTGCCGCCATGTCGGCCCGCATCAGTTCGGTGATGGCGCTAGCATGCTCGCTCCGCAAGCGGAATGCTTCCAGGAAGCGTTGGCGCGGCGAGGAAACGTCAACTCGCAGCTCGCCAAGATCGTCCCCTACCACCGCAGAGGCAGTCGAAGGATGGGGAGGCGCCTCGTTTTGGATTATTTCGAGCGTCCGTAGCCGGGTTCGTTGATTACGCCGACCGCTAACGAACAGGCGGCCGTCAGGTGTGGGAGCAAGAAGTTGGGCAGAGGCCGATGATAGATAGGCAGTAGGATAGAGGTAGCGCGCGATGCGTACGGCGTGGCCTAAAACTGCTTGCTCAACGTCGTCGCCTGATCGTGCATAAACACCGCGGACGAGTGGGACGAGTTCCCCTACCACCGCTAGCGCATGCGCACGTCTCTTGTCTATTGTCTCTCCAACCAGCAGTATGGACACGGACTTTCTCGCATTTCAGATGCGCAAAAGTCCGCTAATAGGCGTCAAGAGTCAAGGACTTTCTCGAATCTGAAATGCGAGAAAGTCATGCCTGTCTACGGGCGTCGCCAGTCTGCTCGGCCGCATTCTCGATCTGCTTTTGCCGAATGCACTGGTATTACGGTCGAGCAATGGAGCCCCGTCGAATGAGGGCTCGCGCCGAGCGGAAGCGACCAGTCCAGTACGGGTCATGCCCCTGCCCTGCGCACTTTTCCGCAGATCAACGTTCGTTGTTGTCATCCTCATAGCCTTCATAGTTGTCCTGCGGCGCATAATATTCCGCTGCGTCATAGACTTGGGTCTTCTTGTAGCGCTCTCCAGGCCAACCGCAGCGAGGCGCGAAAAGCCGTTGATCTTCAAGCCGCGGGCGATGCACTCGAAACGATTGGGCAGATATTCCTGCGTCTCGGTGATCTCGCCGTCCTCGAGTTTCTGTGTCGGCGCAGTGACGGGCTCACCCACGACCAACGCTCGGGAAGCGCACGATGGACAGTTCACCCGATGGCCGGCCGGGCGGATTGCCCAACCGGCCGCCGACTGGCTGAGCGTGGTGCGCTCCTCGTTGCTCTTGGCGGCCCAGGCGTTCTTGTGAGCGTCGACATCTCCCAGGACCGCCTTAGCGCCGTCATCGGCAGCGGCGGCGATGAGTTTGGCGGCGACTTTCGCCTCGGCATCCCGGATGAAGTCAGGCAGTGACATGCCCATCGAACCAAGGAGAACCTCGCATAACCGCCAGGCGATCGATGGATTGCGGTGCAATCTCGCATTTGATGAGCCCGTCGGCGACGACGATGCCGATATCGGACGACTTCACCTTCCTGAGCTTGGCAAGCGAGCGGTCGACGATCGGGTGCGGCGACGCAGCTTGGTCATCGCCACCAACGCCGCAAATCGGTAACACCTGGTAGTCGCCTTCGAAGGGCTTCCTGCTTTTCACCGGGACGTTAGATCGCCAGCGCTGCTGTTTTTCCCCGGTGTACAAACCCCTCTTTTGAGCGGCCAGTTGACTGCCGTCCAAAATGATTATTAAGTTCGGTGACAGAACGAATTAATCGGAGCTGCTGTTGAACGACGTGCCACGCATTTCTCGTCAGTTCTCGCAGCGCTCCGTCATGGAGGCGATCGTGCAAGGTGGGCCGATCTCGCGCGCTTCAATCGCAAAGCAGACCGGCTTGTCTAAGCAGACAATCTCCGAGATCGTCAGGACACTCGAGCAGGAAGGCTGGGTGCAGGAAACGGGGCGCACGAGCGGACATGTCGGACGCACGGCTGTCACTTACGAACTCGTATTTAACGCGGCCTACATCGCGGCGGTCGACCTCGGCGGCGCCAAAGTCCGGGTCGCCCTCACCGATCTTGCCTGCCAGATATTCGCGGAGGAAACGGCGCCGACCGATCCTCGGGGCGGACAGTTCGTCGTCGACCAGATCGTGGATCTAGCGCTTCAGGCGGCCCAGAGGCACCGCATCTCGCGCACAAAGATAAGGCTGGCGGTGATTGGTGTTCCCGGTGCACCCGACAAGAAGACCGGCCGCGTCCTGCTTGCCCCGAATATTGCCGGCTTTGGCACAATGAATGTCGTTCGCGCTTTCGAGCACGCATTCGGGTTTCATGTGGTGATCGAGAACGATGTCAATCTGGCGGTGCTCGGCGAGAACTGGCAGGGGTGCGGCCGCGGTATCGACAATCTCGCCTTCATAGCGCTGGGTACCGGCATCGGCAGCGGCCTCATGGTTGGAGGCAATCTGGTGCGGGGCGCCAGCAATGCAGCCGGCGAGATGGGCTTTTTGCCGATTGGCGCCGATCCTTTCGCGCCGACATCGTTGCGCGCCGGCGCTTTCGAGCGCGTGGTCGCAACCAACGCCATGGTTGAACGCTACGCGGCGCTGACGGGCAACATCGTCAACGTGCCGACGATTTTCCACAGTGCATTGGCCGGAGACAGGCATGCCGCGACGGTGCTCGACGAAACCGCGCGCTACCTGGCGCAAGGCATTGTGGCCATAGCGGCAATTGCCAATCCGCAAAAGGTCGTCCTGGGCGGCTCGATCGGGCTGCGGCCGGAAATCCTGTTGCGCGTTAGGGACCTGCTGCCGCGCTGCTTCCCCTATCCTATCGCCGTTGAGGCCAGCGAACTCGGGTCGCGGGCAGCGCTCATCGGCGCCGCCGCCATCGGGCTCGGCCAGTTGCACAACAAACTGTTCGGCGTCGACGCGCCCGACGGACGCATTTCGCTTCCCCCAGCCAGTTCGGCCGTGCTGCGCGAGGCCACGCTATGACCGCTTCAAAGGACATCACCGCCCGCTTGCGCGCCGCCCTCGATTGCGACGCAGCGGTGGAGCTTCTGCAGGGGGCAATCGGCCGCGAAAGCATAACCGGTCACGAAGAAAACTTTGTCGCCTTCCTTGAACACCGCATGCGCATGCTTGGCTTGAGCGAAATTCGGCGTGCGGAATTCGCGCCCGGCCGGCCCAATGTCTGGGGTGAGCGCAAAGGTGCCGGCGCCGGCAAGCGGCTGCTCTTCATCGGCCACACCGATACGGTTCATGTCGAGGGCTGGCGCGAGCACTGGGCTGGCACCGCCAGGCAGGATCCGTTTGCCGCGCCAATGATCGACGGGCAGATCTGGGGCCGCGGCGCCGGCGACCTCAAGGCCGGCATCTGCTCCGCGCTGTCGGCACTCTCTCTGCTCGACACGGCCGACATCGAACTGGCCGGCGACGTTGCCTTTGCCTTCGTCGGCGACGAGGAGAGCGGCCAGCCTGGAATCGGCGTCTCCGCCGGCATCAAGGACTTCGTCGGCCGCATTGAGAGAGGCGAAGTCGTGGCGCCCGATTTCATCGTCTATGTGGAGCCTACCCGCCTTTCGGTTTATCCGGCCCAAATCGGCTTCTTCATTACCGACATCACCGTCACCGGACGATCGGCCTATTTCGGCGTACCCGAACTCGGCAAGGATGCCTTGCGTGCAAGCCACGCCGTCATGAGCGCGCTGTGGAAGCATTCGGAAGATGTTGCAACCAGAGCCGAGCACCCGCTGATTGGGCGTGGCTTCCTGCTGATCACCGGGCTTGCGGGCGGAGGCTACATCGCGGTGCCCGAACGCTGCACGTTGTCGCTGATCCGCAAGCTGTTGCCCGGCGAGTCACTGGACGAGGCCGCCGCCGAAATCGAGGCAGTGGTGCGCGGCGCCATCACCGATCCTGAAATCATATTGGCGTTCGCCTATCCGGCAGGCCGCGATCATCCGCTCGGGGGTAACGCCGCCGAGATTGCACCTGACAGGCCGGAGGTCGGCGCCCTTGCTGCCGCCATGGCCCGATCGATGGCTGGTCGCGGCGCCATCGAAGGCGCGCCATTCTGGTCAGAGTCATCATTTTTCACCAACCGGCTCGGCATCCCCGCCGTGTACTGCGCGCCAGGCGACATTCGCAACTGCCACACCTTCGACGAACACGTCGATGTCGAGGAATATCTGGCGGGCATCGTAGGCTTCGCCCGGTTCATGGCGGAGTATTGCGGCGTTACGGAATAAAGGACAACTGAGAGCGAAAATGGGAGAACTACCATGCTGATAGACAGACTTGTTGCTACAGCACTTGCAGGCAGTCTGATGCTGTTGGCCGGCGGAGCCGGCGCACAGACAGTGGGACCGAGCGGCGAGACGGCGACGCCCAGCGCCGAGGTTACTCTGTCGGACACAGATCTGGCCGCAGTGAAGGAGAAGGGCTACAAGGCCGCGCTGCTGTGGCACACCTCGTCCGACTTCACCAATGCGGTCAGCGCCGGCGCCAAGGATGAATTTGCCCGTGCTGGCATTCAGATCGTCGTGACCACCGACGCCGGCTTTGACGCGGCGCGCCAGCGCAGCGACATCGAAACCGCGCTCGCAGCCAAGCCAAACGTCATCCTGTCGCTGCCCCTCGATCCGGTCACTTCGGCCGAGGCTTTCCGTCAGGCGCTCACCGACGGCACCAAGCTGGTATTCCTTTCGAATCTGCCGAAAGGCTACAAGCACGGAACCGACTATGCCGCCATCGTCACTGACGACCTGTTCCAGATGGGCAAGCAGGCGGCCGATGCACTGGCCAAGGCGCTCGATGGCAAAGGCAAGGTCGGCTACATCTTCCACGACGCCAGTTACTATGTGACGAACCAGCGCGACCAGGCTTTCAAGACAACGATCGAGAAGGATTATCCCGGTATCAAGATCGTCGCCGAGCAGGGGATCTCCGATCCGGCGCGGGCAGAAGAGCTGGCCAGCGCCATGCTCGTGCAGCATCCCGATCTTGACGGCATCTACGTCACCTGGGCCGAACCGGCCGACGGCGTGCTGTCGGCCTTGCGGGCAAGCGGAAACACCAAGACCAAGATCGTCACGCTCGACCTCGCCGAACCGGTGGCGCTCGATATGGTCAAGGGCGGCAATGTGACCGCACTGGTGGCCGACAAGGCGTATGAGCTCGGTCGCGCCATGGCCGCTGTCGGCGTCAAGGCGCTGCTCGGCCAGGAGACGCCGGCCTTCGTCGTTGCCCCGGCGCTTACCGTGACCAAGCAGAACGTTGCGCAGGGCTGGAAGGATTCGTTGAACCGCGACGCACCGCAATCGGTGCTCGACGCGGCCAAGTGACAGGCGAATGCCGGCGGCCAATGAGGGCCGCCGACACCATAAAAACAAGGGGAACTGACATGCGCACAGCAATTGGAATGTTGTCGGCACTGGTAGCGCTCGTCGCCGCCAACGCCTTCGCAGCCGACGGCACCACCACGGGACCGAACGGGGAAAAGCCGACGCCGGCAAAGAGCGTCGTGCTCACACCAGCTGAGGAGCAGCAGATCAAGGACGGCAAATACACCGCCGCGCTGGTCTGGCATGAGATGAGCGAATACACCAACGCGGTGAACAGCGGCGCCCAGGACGAGTTGAAGCGGCTCGGCATCACGGTGGTCGCTCAGACCGACGCCGGCTTTGATGCAGCCCGGCAGAAATCCGACGTCGAGACAGTACTCGCCAAAAAGCCCTCGATTATACTGTCCCTACCGGTCGATCCCGCAAGTGCGGCCACCGTCTATGATCCTGCGCGCCAGGCCGGCGTGAAATTGGGATTCGTCGACAATTCGCCAGCAGGCTACGTTCACGACAAGGACTATGTGACCATCGTTTCGGACGACCTTTTCCAGATGGGCAATAAGGCCGGGATCGCAATGGCCGACGCGCTCGGCAAGCAGGGCAAGGTCGGCTACATCTTTCACGATGCCGATTTCTACGTCACCAACCAGCGCGATGGAGCATTCAAGCACACAATCGAGCAGGACTATCCGGACATGAAGATCGTAGCCGAGGCCGGAATGGCCGACCCCGCGCGCAGCGAGGAAATCGCGCAGGCGATGATCACACAGCACCCAGACCTCGATGGTATCTACGTCACCTGGGCTGAGCCGGCGCTTAGCGTGCTGTCCACATTGCGGGCGGCCGGCAACAGCCACACCAAGATCGTCACGCTCGACCTGAACGAACCGGCGGCACTGGACATGGTGAAAGGCGGCAACGTTGCGGCACTCATCGCAGACGAAGCCTATGACATCGGCGTGACGCTGGCACGCGCCACGGCCGCCTCGTTGATCGGCAAGAAGGCCGCGCCGTTCATGGTGGTCGATTCCCTCGCCGTCACCAAGGACACTGTCAAGGACGGGTGGAAGCGGTCCCTCAACAAGGACGTGCCCGCGACCATCGCGGCCGCCATGAAGTAGCGGCAGACAATGGCGCCCCGCCGGAGGAAGTGAGAATGTCGAGTATCAACACCAGCCCCGGCCGGGCAGCGAGCTTGGTCAGCCGCTTCAACCTGCAGCAATATGTCGTCTATCTCGGATTTCTGGCGATCTTTCTGTTCTTCGCGATCGTACTGAAGGACAGCGGTTTTCTGACGGTTCGCAACCTGTCGAACATCGTGCTGCAGACGGCACCCGTGACGATCATGGCGATCGGCCTTGTCTTTGTCATGTCGGCGGGCGAGATTGATCTTTCGATAGGTTCGATCGTTGCCGTGGCAGCTCTTGCTGCCGCGGTGGCGATAAACGCCTGCGGCTTGGTGGCCGGGGTGCTGGCTGGCCTCGGCGCCGGCCTGCTGATCGGCCTGCTCAACGGCGCCCTCGTGGCTTACGTCAAGTTGCCTTCATTCCTGGTAACGCTGGCGACGCTCGGGCTGTTTGCCGGCGTATCTCGCTCGATGACCGATTTGCGGTCGATCCCGGTCACCAACGACGCCTTCACCGGCTTCTTCGGCTCGGGTTCTTTGCTGGGTGTTCCGTCCTTGATCTGGTGGACGGTCATTGTCGTTGCGATCGCGCATCTCGTCTTTCGCGAGACGCGCTTCGGCGCCCATGTGCTGGCCACCGGCGACAACAGCCGTGCCGCCAGTGTTTCCGGCATCAGCGTGGCGCAGATAAGGCTGGCCGTTCTGACCATAAGCGGCGGGCTCGCCGGCCTTGCCGGGCTGCTCTATGCCGGCCGGCTGCAGGCCGCGAAATATACGCTCGGCGAAACCGACCTTATGACGGTGATAGCGGCCGTCATTGTCGGCGGAACCCTGCTCAACGGCGGCAAGGGATCGATTGTCGGCGCGCTGGTCGGCTCGCTGATGATGGGCATGCTGAACAACGGCCTCATCCTGATGGGCCTGTCCGTCTCCGATCAGATGATCGTGCGCGGATTGATCATTCTTGCGGCCGTCGCCGTATCGCTGCGCGAAAAGTCGCGTTGAAGGAGTTTTGTCATGTTCCTCGCTGTTCTGCGGCGCCGCAATCCGAGCTTTATAGAAAGCGCCATGCGCCTGCACCAGGAAGGAAAGCTGCCGGCTAATTCGTATGTGCTCGACCTCGATGCCGTCGAAAGCAACGCCCGGGTCCTGAAGCGCGAGGCCGACCGGTTTGGACTGAAGATTTTCGCCATGACCAAGCAGGTCGGCCGCGCCAGTTCGTTCTGCCATGCGCTCAAGCGCGGCGGCATCGATCAGGCCGTTGCCGTCGACATGGCCTGCGCGCGGGCAACGCACAGAGCCGGCCTGAGGCTCGGTCATCTTGGCCACCTGCAGCAGATCGCAAGGCACGAGGCCAATGCGGCGGCCAAAACGTTCAGGCCGGACTATTGGACCGTCTTCAACGACACCAAGGCTGAAGAAGCCGCTGCCAGCGCAAGGCTCGCCGGGTACACGCAAAACCTGCTTGCCCGCATCCGCGCCGATGGTGACGTTTTCTACCGCGGCCACGAAGGTGGTTTTGAGGCGGCCGATATCGCCGCGGTCGCCGAAAAACTGGATGGTCTCGACGGCGCACGATTCGCTGGCATCACCACCTTCCCGGCGCTGCTGTTCGACCAGACCACGCGAAAGGTCCTGCCGACACACAATCTGGCGACACTGGGCGGAGCTGCCGAAGCGCTCGCCAAGTCCGGCCGCAGCAACATAGAGGTGAACGCGCCCGGCACGACGTCGAGTGTCCTGCTTGGCGCGCTGGCCGAAGCCGGCGCCACGCAATGTGAACCGGGCAATGGCTTGGCCGGCACCACCGCGCTGCACGTCATGGAGGATCTGCCGGAGCTCCCTGCCGTTCTGTATTTGACCGAGGTGTCGCATTTGTCTGGCGGCAAAGCCTACTGCCTTGGTGGCGGCTTCTATATCGATCCGATCTTTCCGGACTATGAGGTGAAGGCAATCGTGTCCGCAGATCCCACCACGGCCGCCGCCGCGCTCAGAAGCGTCGAGGTGCCGCCGCCTGCGGCAATCGACTATTACGCAATGATTGACGCTAGCGGCGCCAATGCTCCACGCCCCGGCGACACGGCGGTGTTCGGCTTTCGCGGCCAGGCGTTCGTGACCCGCGCCTACGTGGTCGGCATCTCCGGTGTCTCAAAGGGGGCCCCCCAAGTCGAAACGATCGAAAACGGTTTTGGCGAAACCGCTGCCTGGCCCGTCTAGGAGCAAGCGATGAACGCGACCATGACCGGCACGGCCCCTGTTTTGCAGCTGCGCGACATCCGCAAGAATTTCGGCGGCCTGACCGCCATCGAAAATTTCTCGCTCGAGCTCTATCCCGGCGAAATAGTGGCGTTGGTCGGCGATAACGGTGCCGGCAAGTCGACGCTGGTCAAGATCGTGACGGGGGTGCATGCTCCGACATCCGGGACGATCATCATCGAGGGGCAGGCGGTGGCAATGTCAAGCGCCACCATGGCGCGCGCCCACGGCATTGAGGTGGTCTATCAGGACCTGGCGCTCGCCGATCAGCAGACCGTCTACATGAACATGTTTCTTGGCCGCGAGCCGGTGAACCGCTTCGGCCTGCTCGACCGACGCCGGATGATTGACGACACCGAAAAGCTGGTGAAGGATCTCGACGTTCGCATCCCATCGGCTCACGCCACCATCCGCGATCTCTCGGGCGGCCAGCGCCAGGGCGTGGCGATCGCGCGCGCCACGCACTGGGCAAGCAAGCTGATCCTGCTCGACGAGCCAACCGCCGCGCTCGGCGTTGCCGAAACCGCCAAGGTCGAGACGATCGTTCTGTCGCTGAAGCAGCGCAATATTGGCGTGCTGATCATCAGCCACAGTCTCGACCAGGTGTTCAGGCTCTCAGATCGGATCTGTGTTCTGCGACGTGGCAAACAGATCGGCGTGCGCAAGACCAGCGAGACCGACAAGAACGAGATCGTCGCCATGATCACCGGGCTTCAGCACTAGCCTGGTCGATAGAGGCGCGCCGTTCCAGATACTGCGTTACCCGAGCAGTGAGTGGCATCACTTCAGATCCACGATCAGGCCTCGGCCAGAGAATGTTGCCAGCATCAATCTAGAGCACGCAGGTAGCGAATGGGGCGACCGCCGGCAATCCGGTCGGCCGCTGTGGCTATGGAATTGGCGTCGATGCCGAAATGCCCGTAAAGATCGCCGATCGTGCCCGACTGGCCAAAATGCTCGACGCCGAGACTACGCGTGCGATGGCCGTAGACCGAGCCCAACCAGCCGAGCGCGGCCGGATGGCCGTCGGTGACGGCGACGATGGCGCAATGCGCCGGAAGGTCGGCAAATAACCTTTCGACATGGCTCCTGGCATGAACAACGCCGCGTTCGCGTGCCCGGCTCGCGGCAGTCCAGCCTGCGTTCAGCCGATCGGCCGAGGTCACCGCCAGGAGACCGACATCGCGACGGTCCTCCGCCATAATGCCGATAGCCTCGATGGCTTCCGGCGCAACCGCGCCGGTATAGGCAACAATTACTTCGGCATTAGGACCCGGATGCCGCAGCCAGTAGCCGCCGTCGATGATCTCCTGCTCGAGTACGGGCGTCACGCTACGCGTGATCTGCTCGACCGGGCGCGTCGAGAGCCGCAGATAGACCGAGCCGCCGGTCTCGTCGCGCAGCCAGGTGCGGTCCGACTGCACGGCGTCGCCGTCGCGCTGCATATAATCCAGGGCAAAGCGCATGATCACGCCCAACTCGTCGACGAAGGCCGGCTCGTAGGCGGCAAGCCCGTCTTGCGCTATGCCGATCAACGGTGTGGCGATCGACTGATGCGCCCCGCCTTCCGGCGCCAATGTGACCCCCGAAGGCGTCGCGACAAGGAGGAAGCGCGCGTCCTGGTAGCAGGCATAGTTGAGCGCATCGAGACCGCGCTGGATGAACGGATCGTAGAGTGTGCCGATCGGCAGCAGCCGTTTGCCGAAAACCGAATGCGACAGCCCAAGTGCCGACAGCAGGATGAACAGATTATTCTCGGCGATGCCGAGTTCGATGTGCTGGCCGGAGGTGCCGAATTCCCATTTCTGCGCCGAGGCGATGCGTTCGCTGCGGAAAGTGTCCGCGAGCGACTGACGCGCGAACAGGCCGCGCCGGTTGACCCAAGGGCCGAGATTGGTCGAAACCGTGACATCGGGTGATGCCGTGACGATCGCGTCGGCGAGCGGCCCGCCAGCTCGCGCAATCTCGTCCAGAATTCTGCCGAAGCCGACCTGCGTGGAGACGCTGCCTTTGGCTTCCGCGACGAGACGACCAGGGATCACGATGCGCTGGGCGTGTCGGCGCCGCTGGCCCTTTGCCGCGAACGGAACGGCATCGAGGAACCCTTGCAGCTCCAAATCCCCAACAGCCAATCCCTCGAAGGCGTCCCACTCCCGCCCGTCGCCGACCGACATCGAGGCGCGAAGGACCGCCATCTGATCCTTGGTCATCAGGCCGGCGTGGTTGTCCTTGTGGCCGGCGAGCGGCAGGCCGAAGCCCTTGATCGTGTATGCAATGAAGCAAGTCGGTCGATCGTTGCGGCGTGCCGTCCCGAAGGCCTCGATCAGGCCTGGCAGGTCGTGGCCGCCGAGATTGGTCATCAGCGCGGCGAGCTCGGCATCGGAGCGCCGCTCGAGAAGCGATGCCAGGCCCGGCTTGTCTCCGATGTCGGCGATCAGGCGCTTGCGCCAGGCGGAGCCGCCCTGATAGGTCAGCGCCGAATAGAGCTGGTTCGGGCAGGCGTCGATCCAGGCCTTTAGCGCCTCGCCGCCCGGTTCGGTGAAGCAGGCTTCGAGCAGCGAGCCGTATTTCAGGATGACGACGTCCCAGCCGAAATTGCGGAAAATGTTCTCGAAGCGTTCCCAAAGGCCTTCGCGAACCACGGCATCGAGGCTCTGTCGGTTGTAGTCGACGATCCACCAGCAGTTGCGCAGGCCGTGTTTCCACCCCTCCAACAGCGCCTCGAAGATGTTGCCTTCGTCCATCTCGGCGTCGCCGATCAGCGCCACCATGCGGCCCTCGGGCATGCTTTCGTCGCGGGCGCTGAGATAATCCTGCACAAGAGAGGCAAACAGCGTCTGCGCGACGCCGAGCCCAACGGAGCCGGTCGAGAAATCCACGTCGTCGACATCCTTGGTCCGCGACGGATAGCTTTGCGCGCCACCGAGGGCGCGAAACCGTTCGAGCTTCTCCCTCGTCTGGTTCCCAAGGAGATACTGGATAGCGTGGAATACCGGCGAGGCATGCGGCTTCACCGCAACGCGGTCGTGTGGCCTCAGCACCGAGAAATAGAGCGCGGTCATGATCGTCACCAGCGAGGCCGAGGATGCCTGGTGCCCGCCGACTTTTAGGCCGTCGGTGCTTTCGCGCAGATGATTGGCGTTGTGGATCATCCATGCCGACAGCCAGAGCACCTTTTTCTCCAGCGCCGAAAGTGCCTCCAGTTTTTGCTTGTCCATTCTGCAAGACTCCCGGTTGCGATCGCCGCAATCATAGGGCTGACCAAAAACCGATTGTCGCTAAACTTGCATGAGATTGGCAGCTGAGTTAGCTGTTTTCGCCAACATCGACGACAGGAGTGACGTTTCGTGCCAAAAAGCCGACTGGACGATATCGACCGGAAGATCATCGCCGCGCTGCAGGTCGATGGCAGGATGACGGCGCAGCAGCTTGCCGACCAGGTCGGCCTTTCGGCCTCGCCCTGCGCCCGCCGGGTCCGCCTGATGGAGGATATGGGCGTCATCACCGGTTACGCCGTGCTGATCGACCAGGATTTGGTCGGCCTGCCAATCTCGGTGTTCGCCTCAATCAAGCTGGAACGCCAGCGCGAGAACGAGCTGCAGCGGTTCAATGCGGCGATCGCGCGCTGGCCGGAGGTGGTCGATTGCTATCTGATGACCGGCCAGCGCGACTATCTGCTGCGTGTCGTGGTGCGCGACCTGCACGCCTATGAGCGCTTCCTGAACGAAAAGCTGACCCGGCTCGACGGCGTCGCCTCCATCGAATCCAGCTTCGCGCTTGCCCAGATCAAGCGATCGAACCGGCTGCCGGTAGAGGCATGACCTTTGCGCGTTGGCAGGTCATTCACTCAATTCCATGGTTGCCGCAAGTTCTGGGAGAGCATGATTTCAGCCGGTCGCGAGTGGCGCTGTGGAGCCTTGATCAAAGTTTTGGCCGATAGAGATGGCTGCGCCCCCGCGGATGGTGTCCGGTGAGGCGAGCTGTCCGATTGCACTTTCGGCCCAAAGCACAGGCTCCGTTATGCGGTAGAATTGTCGCGTCGCGCTCAAGGCTGATGGGCTGACATCAACCATCAGACCGATGATTGTCATATCATCATGTGCGAGCGAAGGCCCGAGCTGCGTCGGACTCCAGCCAATCGATGCGAGGCGGTCGAACCAGTACTCCTCGCACACGATTGTCAGATTGCTGATATGTCGCTGAATACAGAATTCCAAAATTCCGCAGTAGATTACGCCGGCTGCCTGGCAAGGTCGGCCGGGCTCACGAAGATTCCGCGCCACGAAGAACCTGGTCCATTCAAAGATATTGGATCGGCGCGGAACGCCACCGTCGGCGAGTTGCGGAAAGGTTTCGCTCATCAGATGTGGCCGAAGGCTCGGCACGAAACGGGATCCGGCAACAACGCCTCTTCCTGGCTGGATGCCGAGCAGATAAATCGCTTCTGGAGTATCGAACGAGTCTATCTCGCGACCGTCGGGGCGTCTCAACTCGTGCCATCCACGTTCATCGACATAGATTTCATGCCGCAGGCGAAAGTAGCTGTCGAGATCGCCTCGATAGGCAAAGCTGTTTGACGCGTCGACGACATGGACCTGAATCATTGCGGTTCCTCGAGATGGAACCCCATCCGACCACGCGACGATTGCCCAGGAAATACCCAGATATGGGGATGGATCAAAGTTCGATTTCGTGCCTGCGAAAAGCCTCGACGATCGCGTGCACAACGTTGGCGGTGCTGAGCTTCTGCTTGATGTTGCGCAGGTGGGTCGTCACAGTGTTTTCCGAGATGCCAAGTATTCGGGAAACCTCCCATGCGGTCTTTCCTCCCGCGACCCACTGCAGGATTTCACGTTCTCGTTGGGAAAGCTTTTGTCTCGGCCGCCTGCGCGAGTTGCCAACGAGTCGTTCGGCAGCCGAGTAGGCATGGCGCGCAAGGGCATGAATGGTACGGCGCACCGCCGGCGCCAAGTCAATTTCGCTTCCAGCAACTGTTACGCAGGCCGGATCGCCAAACGCACTCTGGATTGGGATGCAGATACCGTCGCAAAGACCAAACTCTTTCGCTTCATCCATCACCCTCCTGGCATTGCTGTTCGTCAAGTCGTGATAGACATCCCTCCAAAGGAAGGGCCCGATCGCACCACGGCACAAAGCAGCGCAAGGGTCATGACGATAGTGTCCGGCAGCCATGTAGTGGTCGTACCATTCCTGCGGCCAACCGTTCACAAGGATGTGTTCATTCAGGGACCCGGTGTCCTGGCGTGGCAATTCGGTGACGAGACAGGCTGCGTAGCCGTGACGTTCGATGCTCTTGCGCAGTTGCCGAATGATTTCTGTGGCGCTGGTTGCACGATCAATCTGCGCGGTTGCTTCAAAAATTTGTATTAGCTCATTTTGCAAAACGCTCCCGTGAACCGCAGCCATTGCACGTCCTTTCAATGTACTGAGACAAAGAAACAATAAGAAACTTAGGTCCGACCGCAACCTGCGCCATGACGTTTGACTACTATAGTAGGTGGCACTAAAGGGCGCGTTCTGACTGCCTCGCCGCATGAGGCTGAGGTCTGTTTTTGCTCGCAATCTGAGGTTGCTGCGCCAAGGCACGGGCTTGTCGCAGGAGCAGCTCGCGGACCTTGCCGGCCTCGATCGCAACTATGTCGGCAAGCTCGAGCGGGAGGAAAACTCACCGACCGTCGATACGCTGGAGGTACTGGCGTTGGCATTGCAAGTTGACGTGGAGCAGCTCATCCGTCGAAATTCGCCATGATGCACTGGCCAGCAGGCCGCCGAGAGCATCAGGATTTTCCCTTGCGCCGCTCACGCGGCGCCACAGCACAATCCAGCTGGGGCCCGGGCGTTTTTGCCGGGGCGTTTCGTCAGCTCCTCGATGTCGACGCTCAATGCGGTGGCAAGCTTTGCGAGCGACAGGAGTGTGGGATTGCGACGGCCGGCCTCGAGACCACTCAGATAGGCGCGCGTGAATCCTGAACGGAACGACAGTTCCTCTTGAGAGAGGGCCTGTGCGCGCCGAATCCTCTGTACGTTGAGGCCGACAACCAACCGTAGGTCCATGACGGCATGGTCGTCGCTGCGCACACTTTAGGACGACACACTATAATGAACATTCGTCATTGACAGGCACGGCCATTGCTGCTTTTCTCATCATATTAAGGAACGCCATTCCGAAATAAGGAACGTCAGTGACAGGAAATCTTTCGTTGGAACGTGGGCTTGCGGTTCTCAATGTCCTCAAGGAAGCGGACGAAGCTGTCGGAGTGCGCGACCTCGCCCGCCGGCTTGAGCAGAGTGCTCCCGCCGTGCAGCGAATTCTGAATACCCTGGCAGAGCAGGGCTATGTCGAGCAGTCGCCAGACTCGCGGCGCTACCGGCTGGGTCACTCCGTGCTGGCGCTGGCGCGGAAGGTCCTGGGCAGAGATCGCCTGGTTGGTTTGGCTGAAATCGAACTGCAGGCGCTGGCCGCCGAAGGGTGCTTCAACGCATTCCTCGGTATCAGGCGGGGCAGCTGCGGAATTTATCTCTTGACAGTGCAAAGCAAGAGTCCGGTCGTCATTCGTTCTTCACCTGGCGAGACCTTCCCCTTGCATTCCACCGCGTTGGGTAAGGCGCTCCTGATGGAGCTGAGCGGCGAGGCGGTCATTGGGATTCTTGGACGAGGTCCACTGGAGCAGGTTGCCGTACGCACAGTCACCGATCCGCACAAGCTCGTTGCTCAAATCAGGGCGTCCGAGCCCATTGGTTACACAACATCCCTGGACGAGAACTTTACCGGGCTGATTGCGGTCGGCGCACCGCTTCGCGATGCATCAGGCACAATCATCGCGGCTATAAGTGCGGCCTACCCCCGGTCAGTGGGACCGCATGTGGAGATCGCTGAGATTGGAGAGGCAGTAATGGCGGCTGCGGCGCGCATTTCCACCGGCCTCGGCTTTCTGGAAGCAAAACAGGCTCGGGATTCCCATCATGCTGCTTAACGAAGCGCGCCTGAAACAATGCATGTCGGCAGTCGGGCTTGACGCAATTATAGCGACTGCCCCGGAAAACGTGACCTATATGAGCGGCTTCTGGGCTCTGCCGCAATGGATCCGTCGCGGCCCGCAGGCTTATGTGGTGTGGCCGGCTCCTGACAAGGGCACGCCTGAAATCATCGCCAGCTCCAGCACCCTCGACCTCGTTGCCGATCAGGAACTGTGGGTAAGCAAGGTTCGGCGCTATGGCGACTTTTACGCCAATGTCGGTTCCTCGACCACCGTGGACCTCGCCAATGAACGACACCTCCAGCTTCGAGACCTGCCGAGGCATGGCGATGCCATTGCGGCTTTGGTCGCCGCATTGGAAGAAGCCAAGCTCGGCCGTGGGCGGATCGGCATAGACGAGGCGGGGCTCGCGCCAGGATACCAGGAAACCCTCAGAGCCCATTTTCCCAATGCGTCGTTCCTACCAGCCACCGCATTGCTTCGCGAGGTTCGTGCCGTAAAGACGGCAGATGAAATCGAACGGCTCGGCCAAGTTGCCCAGATTGCTGAACGCTCCATTCAAGCAGCACTCGCAGTTGCTCGGGAAGGCGCCACCGAAGCAGACCTGGCGCGTGCTTTTCATGTCAAGACGGTTGAGGAAGGCGCCCTGCCCGTACTGGGATGCATCGGCTTTGGCGAGCGCAGCGCGCTCATGAACGTCCAGCCGTCGGACCGCAAGTTGCGCGCTGGAGAAATCATCCGCTTCGACGTCGGTGGCCGGTTTCGGCACTACCGCGCCGACATTGCCCGCATCGCCACGCTGGGCGAGCCGCCGCCGCAGGCGCATCGGCTTCAGCAGGCTCTGCTGCGCGGCGTTCAGCACGCCTGCGACATTATCCGGCCCGGCATGGCAGCAGCACAGCTCTTCGAGGCGGTGATGCGTGTGGTTCAGCGCGAAGGAATTGCCCACTACGAGCGCGATCACGTCGGCCATGGCATCGGCCTTGATGGTTATGATGCGCCGACGCTCTCGGCGCGCAGTACAGACGTCCTTGAAGAAGGCATGGTGCTGTGCGTGGAGACGCCCTACTACGAAATCGGCCGCTGGGGCCTCCAGGTGGAGGACATGGTTGTTGTTCGCCAGGGCGGAGTGGAGCGGCTGACGCAGACGCGCGATGCAATCACGCGGGTGCCGTCATGAACCGCGCGGCAGGTCTTTCCTGTATTCGATGCGGCGTCTTGTTCCGGATCGATACCAAAATCGATTCTCGCGGCTGCCCGATATGCTGTGCGGAAGCGCCAGCCAATCTTAGGGTCGTCTACGATCCATCAGGAGCTACATCGGCCGCTTCCGCAGCGGGTGCTGCGCTGCCCTCGCTCTGGCGCTACGCCAACATGCTCCCTTGTGCGCTCAGCGATGCAATCTCTCTGGGCGAGGGTCTGACGCCGTTGCTGAGCGCCGAGAGGCTGGGGAAGCAGCTCGATGTCCCCAAGTTGCTTATCAAGGACGAGGGCGCAAACCCCACCTGGTCCCACAAGGACCGCTTCTCGACCGTGGCGGTGTCGATGGCACGTTTGAGTGGCGCACGCGTCGTGGCGACGGCTTCGTCGGGCAACGCCGGGGCCTCACTTGCCGCCTATGCTGCTCGGGCAGGCTTGAAATGCGTCGTTGTCACATTCTCAGGCACCGCCGGCGCAATGTTGGCGCAGATCCGCAAATACGGCGCCAGCGTCGTATCCCTGGCCGACAAGTCCCATCGCTGGCCATTGCTGGCCGCTGGTACCGAGCGCCTCGGATGGTTTGCGACGTCGCCGTTTCACAGCCCCGTCGTCGGCAGTCATCCTGTTGGGATCGAGGGCTACAAGACCTTGGCTTACGAGATCGTCGAACAGATGCACGGAGCCGTGCCGGACTGGTGCGCCTTGCCTGTTTGCTATGGCGACGCGCTTGCCGGGCTCTGGGCGGGATTCAAGGATCTTCTTAGCCAAGGCAGGATCGATCGGTTGCCGAGACTCGTGGCGGCGGAAGTGCACGGATCCTTGGCCAAAGCGCTTGCCGGGAAGGCCGATCTGGTCGCCGAGGTTCCCGCGGGTTTCGACACGCTTGCCATCTCGATCGGCACCACACGAAGCACGTTTCAGGCGCTCAACGCGCTGCGTGAATCTGGCGGCATGGCAATGCCGGTCGGCAACTTCGGCCTGATAGACATGCAGCAGCAGCTTGCGGCCACCGAGGGAGTGTTTGCCGAGCTTGCCTCGGTGACGCCATTTGCGGCCATTGAATCCTTGAGACGGGAGGGCACGATCGCGCGCTCGGACAGCGTCGTTGCCATCGTGACAGCGAGCGGCCTCAAGGATTTGGATCGTTCGACCGGCCCGGACCACGCACCACAATCGTTTCGGTCAGTTGCCGACGCGTGGCAACACCTGGCCGGGGACTGTGACCATTTCACGCCCTCTCATGAACAACGCGCGGCGAAGATGTCCTGAAGAGAAGATAGAGACGATCATGAACAGATGCGACTTCTGATCGACTGATCTCGTCCATCACTGGGCGGTATTGCGACTTCCAAAAACTATCCACGAGAGGCAAATTCAACTCGCTTAGCGAGCGGAACCTCGATTCAAACATGAAAGGGGAATTTTCATGCTTTGCAAAACACTCATCGGCTGGCTCGCAGCCCTCGGTGTCGCAATGGCAACTCAGACGATGGCTGAGGAAACCCTCAGGGTCGGCGTCACGCCGACCGGGGTGCCGTTCACGTTTGTGGACACGGCAACCCGAAAGCCAACTGGCGCGATGGTCGATCTGGCAAGTGCGATTGCGGCGAACCTTGGTACGACCGCCGACTTCCAGGTAAACGCTTTTCCAGCCCTGATCCCGGCATTGACGACCGACAAGATCAATCTGATTTCCGCAAGCATGTTCATAACGGACAAGCGCAAGCAGGTGATCGATTTCAGCACGCCGGTTTACGCCTATGGCGAGGCGATGTTTGTTGCTGCCGGCGACAGCAAGAACTACACGATCGAAGAGCTGAGAGGTGAGACCGTCGGGGCGCAGATCGGCTCGACCTACGCTGACGCCCTGGAAGCGATTGGCGTCTTCGGTCAAGTCAAGCTCTACGACTCAATCGCTGACATGATGCGTGATGTGGTCTTGGGCCGCATTAAGGCCGGCTTTGGTGACGCCCCGATCGTCGCATATCAGCTTTCAAAGAACCCCGAACTGGGTGTTCGCCTCGTCGACGGCTATCGGCCGATGAAAAAAGGCGAAGTCGCGTTGGCGGTTGCCAAGGAAAATCCACTGCTTCTCGAAAAGGTGAATGCCTCCATCGCCAAGCTGAAGGAAAGCGGCGAATTAACCCGAATATTTGCCAAATATGGCCTCTGAAGCCATCCCGCAATGACCTCGAAACAAGCGCCGGCTGGCAGGGCCATAGGATTGCATCGGAATGACCGGCTGTGACGGCCGGGGTACGTGCCAAAAGGAAGCCGGCCATGACCAAGTTCATCGCGCACGCAACGGAATATCTACCGCTTCTTCTTCAAGGCGTTTGGCTGACCGTCATGATAACCCTTCTTGCGCTGTGTCTTGCGACGGCGCTAGGCCTTGTCTGGGCGCTGTTTAGGACATCGGGGATACGCTGTCTCGCCGTGCCGACGCGGCTCCTTGTCGACTTCGTGCGCGGCATACCACTGCTGGTGGTTCTCTTTTATATCTACTTTGTCGCGCCCGAGATCGGCATCAACTTGACTGCGCTCCAGGCCGGTACGATCGGGCTGGGCCTGGCTCACTCCTGCTATCTCGGGGAAACCTTCCGGGCGGGCATCGAGGCGGTCGATAAGGGTCAGGTCGAAGCGGCAAAATCGATCGGGATGAAGCGTCTGTTGATGATGCGCCGCGTCGTGCTACCGCAGGCAGTCAAGATTATTCTGCCGCCCTACGCCAACAACATGATCATGCTGCTGAAGGACTCCTCGCTTGTGTCGGTGATTTCGGTTCAGGAGTTGACCATGCAGGGTAAGATGCTTGCCTCGTCCACATTCGACAACGTGACGGTTTTTACCTTGGTGGCACTGCTTTACCTGTGCCTGACGGTTCCGCTGAACCTGTTCATGCGTAGAGTCGAGAGCTATCTTGGGGCGGCGGGATGATCACCTTCAACGACGTGCACAAGTCCTTCGGCGCCCATGAAGTCCTCAAGGGAATCAACGCCGAGATCGCCAAGGGACAGGTCGTATGTTTGATCGGGCCTTCGGGTTCCGGCAAATCGACGCTTCTACGATGTGTGAACGGGCTTGAGACCTATCAGCGCGGTCGCATCAGCATCGACGGCACCGTGGTGGATGCCGCCTCACCTCAGGTTCACGCCATCTGCACCCGTGTTTCCATGGTTTTCCAACGCTTCAACCTGTTTCCGCACCGCACAGCCCTGGAAAACGTCATGGAAGGCCCGCTCTACGTGCTGAAGGAAAATAGGAACCAGGTGCGCGAGCGGGCCGTGGCATTGCTCAATCGCGTCGGCTTGGCCGACAAGACGAATGCCTATCCCGCGTCATTGTCGGGCGGCCAGCAGCAGCGCGTGGCCATCGCCCGCGCCCTGGCGATGCGCCCACAGGCCATTCTTTTCGACGAGCCTACCTCCGCACTTGACCCCGAAACGGTCGGTGAGGTCCTGCAGGTCATGCGCGCGCTCGCAAACGAGAACATGACCATGCTCGTCGTTACGCACGAAATTCAGTTCGCGCGCGAGGTCTCCGACAGCGTCCTCTTTCTCGACGGCGGCAGGATCGTTGAGCAAGGCCCGGCCAAGGAGCTCCTTCGACATCCGAAACACGAACGCACTAAGGATTTTCTTCACCGGGTCATGCACCCTGTCTGACTCCTAGCCGATGTTGGTTTGTCGCCTAGCCTGAATTCGGACCTGTCACTGCGTAGGGGACAGGCCGTCCAGCCCTGCGAGGACGACGTTTAAAGCTCTGCGGTTCCAAGGGAATCTCGTCCATGCCGTCTCCTCGGCCGGACGAATTTGCGTGAGAACAGTTGGTTCAAGAGGAAGTGAGATTGGCCAATCCTTCAAACCGGCGAGCCAGTCGGGGTTGTAGACTGTATCGGAATGACGATGCCCTTCATCTGGCATTATCACGACGGTGGAGGCTTCCGGATTCTGCCTGGCGAACCAGGCGGCGACCAAGGCTGCGGCGCCGCTGGTCGGCCCCATGAAGAGCCCGTGATCGCGAAAGAGCCCATGCGCCATGGCGTAAGCCGGCAATGCACCCACCCAATGGATATCGTCGATCATCCCATGACGAACATTTTCCGGCAAAACACTGTTACCGAGCCCGCGCAGCATGCGACGTCCGACAGGCTGGCCAAAGAGCATGCTTCGGTGGGTATCGACAGCAATCATCCTGAGATCAGGAAAAAGCTCACGAAGGAAGCCTCCGGTTCCACAAAGCGATCCCCCAGTGCCCACGCAGCCGACGAGGCAATCGATACGGCCGAATGATCGAACAACGAGGTCGGCCAGGCGCGCATAGGCAAGGCGGTTTTCCGGACTGTCGTATTGTCGAGGCCAATACGTGCCCGGGCTGTCCCGCAGGGTCTGTTGAAGATACTGGAGCCGACCGCTCTGATTGCCGTCTCCTCGAGGATCGTCGATGGCCATGACTTTGGCACCAAGTTGTTCCAGTCGCCGCCTGAGTTTCAGGTCGATGAGGCTGGAGGCCGTGACAAGTGTAAGCGCATAGCCACGCACCGCAGCTAGCATGGCGATGGCGAGGCCGAATGTGCCCGACGTCGTTTCGATGATGTGACCTTCCTGCCTGAGGCGCCCTGACGCTTCTGCCTGATCGACCATGAACCGGGCGGGGATCAGCTTCATGAGGGAAAAGCAGGCGGCGTTGAGATTAGGTGCGAGTTGGGCAAATCGCGGCGTCTCATAGGCGCGTAAATAGTCTTGCGCCGCGCTCACTGGATTAGCCCCGTTTCGGCATTGAGGGCAAACGTATGCACACCTTGGAGGCCTGCGCCACTCACCTGCCTTGCGAGTTCAGCAGCGCGCATGGCCGCCCTGGGTGCAGTGGCATCCAGAAGGATGCCGATCAATGTGCCACTGTGGGCCACCTGCACACCGCACGCGTCATGCGCCCGCGCTATATCCAAAACGGTATTGAAGGATGCCTTCGGCAGGTGCCTCTGACTGATACTGGCGCTGATGGTTGCGACACGTCCAAGCAGGCGGGGATCTTGTTGCCGGATGGAGCGGTTCGCCAGTCCCCGCAGAACACGGAACAGCCCGATTTCCTCACCATTGTAGCGTGCCCGTGGCATACTTAGCGTATTGATCGGCCGGGCACTGCTGTCCCTGAAACCTATCAAGAGAAGGGGCGGGAACTCGCCACCGAAGTGTTCGATTGTACGGCCTTCCCGGTGGGCGAAGAGGATAGGCTGGTCGCCGTACGCAATGGCGTCGCTTGCGCCTTCTGCGGCCACCGCCAGTCGCGCAACCGTTGATTGGCGCAGCGTGAGGCCCGCTGCAGCTGCCACCGCACGAATCGCCGCAATGACGTCTGCGGTCGAGGAGCCGTAGCCATGCCCTATCAGAATAGGGCTTTCGATCGTAAGCTCCCCACCTCCATCGGCCATTCCGATATGCTCGAGCGTAAGGGCTGCCGCGCGAGCCGCTTTGGTCCGGTTTGCAGGCCGCGGTCGAATCCCATTTTGTTCATGCGGCCAGAAAGTCGCTAGCGACTCTTGCGACGTGAGCGGCAGGGTTACGAGTCCGCGACAAAGCCTTCCGTTTTCCCCTTCAAAGACGCCTTGGAGGAATTCCCCATGATGGGCGTGCGCTCGTCCGACTCCTACCGCAAGTGGCAGCCTGATCGTCTCGTTGTTGATGTTGCTCGAGTTTGTCCGGTGGCCGGATCTCAGCATCCCCGTCTTTGTCACCACGTCATCTCCTCACCTGGAATTGACAGATGATGTGTATGACTGATCCATGCTGTCACTCGCCAAATCTTGGTAGTGCCATTGGCAGGCGCATCATGCAAAGATACAGACAAGATCGCCCCACCAATTAGGGCGCCCAATACTCGACTAGACACAGCAGCACTCGCCGAGCGCGGTTGGCCATGCGGACAACCGTTCCGAAACGAGTGCGCCATGCACGGTGTCTTCATTATTGTTCTTGTAAGGAGGGTTGGACTGCTCACCTGTGTCAATACTGAGATTTGGCGATAGCCCGCAGCGGCCAAAAGCGCTCAAACGCGTTTTGTCGCCAACTTGACTTTGAGCAGAGATGCGGAGCTCCATCCAACTCGCGACCCTCAATTATGCACTTGTGGTCGCGGAGGAGGGCAGCTTTCTTCGCGCCTCGCAACGCACAGGGATCGATCACTCCGCGCTCAGCCGACGCATCCGCGATCTCGAATACGCGATGGGAACGAGGATATTTCATCGCCATGCTCGCGGCGTCGGTCCAACCCCGGCAGGCGCGCGCTTCTTGGAGCGTCTGCGCTCCGTTCTGCTCGAGCTTGATAATACTCTCACTCTGGCCAGAACCGGCACCAAAGATGAACAACAAAGGCTTTCCATCGGCTCCAACGGGATCATCCTCGCCGGGCGAGCCTTGGATGCAATCATCGAGTTCGGGCAATCTCATCCCAATGTGACCGTCAGCTTGACAGAGAGTCCTTACCCTTCGCCTGAGGCTACTCTGGGTGCCACCCAGGTCGACATCGTCGTGACCTCCTCCTCCCGATTTGCCGGCGGCGCATTCGAACTGACACTGTGGAAAGACACTTTGGCTGTCGTTCTCGCTTCAAATCACTCTCTCGCAAGCCGTTCCGTGATCGAGTGGCACGAGTTGCATCAAGAGACGCTGCTGGTGCGCAGGGGCGAAGCATTTCTGCTCGCCGACACTGTTGGACGCGGCGTGCAGCTTCCTTCAATCGTCGAACATCACGTCAGTGCGGGCATCCTTTTGCGCCTTGTCGGAAACGGGCTTGGAGTCGCTCTGATCCACGATCAAGATGCCGACAGCGTTCCTCAGGATGCGGTCTGTCGTAAGCTGCGGATCGGGGGCAAACCAATCCAGATCTCCAGTTTAGCCCGTTGGCGCCCCGACAACGCCAATCCTGCCCTGCCGACCTTCATCACATTCCTGCGCGATCGGTATTCGTCCTGACAGTCATCCGACCGGCATGACCCGAACAGTCACCCGGTTTCAGAGCGCGTTGGGGCCTAGCAACGCTCTGTCTGTTGTCATGAACCGTGTCAGCATCGGTTTGAGCGGTTCGGGGCCAAATCTAACCAAGGCGTCCGCGCTTTAACGCCACTTCCTCTTCCGCCCGTCTCGCGCCGCCGGGCCGCGGTTCTTCCTTGCAAAACTGGAACCATACTTGCAAGGATGATTGAACCCCGCATCAGCACAGAACTCACCGAGATGCTGGATAGCATGCCGGCTGTGGCGCTGCTCGGGCCGCGTCAGGTCGGCAAGACAACCCTGGCGCTGGAGATAGCCGAACGGCGTCCTTCGATCTATCTCGACCTTGAATCGGACGCTGACCGCGCCCGGCTTGCCGAGCCGGAGCTTTACCTGGCCGAGCATCCGGACAAGCTGGTTATCCTGGACGAGGTCCACCGGCTACCGAACCTGTTCCAGAGCCTACGCGGGCTGATCGACCGCGGTCGGCATGGCGGTCGCAAAGCCGGCCGGTTCCTGCTCTTAGGTTCGGCGTCGATCGATCTTATGAGGCAGTCAGGCGAGACCCTTGCCGGCCGCATTGCCTATCTCGAAATGCATCCGATCGATGGCCTCGAGGTCGGCGTCGCCCACCTTGGGCCGCTATGGGTACGCGGCGGCTTCCCCGACAGCTTTCCAGCGATGGCGGCTGGATTTCATCCGCACTTATCTGGAACGCGACATCCCCTCCTCGGTCCGCGCATTCCGGCCGAGACGCTGCGCCGCTTCTGGACTATGCTGGCGCACCACCAAGCCGGCCTGCTCAACGCTGCCGAGTTCGCCCGCGCACTCGGCGTCGACGCCAAGACAGCCGCGTCCTATCTCGCCCTACTCGTTGATCTCCTGCTGGTTCGCCGGCTGGAACCTTGGCATGTCAATGTCGGCAAGCGCTTGGTGAAATCCCCGCGCGTCTATGTCCGCGACAGCGGAATCACCCATGCACTGCTTGGTCTCGCCACGCAGGAAGACGTGCTTGGGCACCCAGTGGCCGGCGCCTCCTGGGAAGGCTTTGTGATCGAAACCCTGACCGCCGCCGCCCCCGCCGGCACGCTGAGCAATTTCTATCGAACAACCGCAGGCGCGGAGATCGACCTGCTACTCACGTTGCCGGGCCAACGCCTCTGGGCCATGTCAAGCGCAGCCTGACGCCGAAGGTGGAAAAGGGTTTTCATCAAGCCTGCGAGGATCTTGCTCCGGCACGGCGCATCGTCGTCTTCCCGGGATCGGAGCGTTTTCCGCTCCGGCATGGCGTCGAAGCGATGCCCCTGCAGGACCTAGGCCAGGCGCTGCTTGGCGAAGCATAATAAAATGGCTTTGGTATTCATCCCGTCAGAGCGGAGGCTCAAAAGACCCCACTCGTCCCAGGCTCGAGGCGATGGTGAGGTCGACGGTTCGTTTGTTTGGTCTGAGATGAGGCCACCTACAGGTCCGTCAGCCCTGCTGTCCTTCGTGTTCGTCTGGCCGGTTTCATAGGGTGCGACCTTGATCGCTGGCGGACCGCAATGCTGATCTTGAGCAGATGCGGGGTGGCTCTCAGTGCGGACAACCGTCAGGCCGAGCAGGCATCAGGCCGATCGCTGCCGTTGATCACCCTGACTTCGTCTTGGAACGCATTCGGCCGAATGCCCTGTCCGTTGCCATGAACCGTGCCAGCATCGGTGCGATCAGCTTTGCCGGATCTGCGATTGTCTGGCCGCTTTCACGGCCAAGCACATCGGCATAAGCGACAAGGTCGCGATGAACGGCGGCAGGCAGTTCGGCCGTGATTTTGACCGCACGGTCATCGGGAATGGCAGAGAGTTTCAGCTTGGTCATGATGGATCCTTTGCGCCGTACGGCGCCAGCACCAGGTCGTGATTGACGATGACGCGAACCGGGAAACCAGGCCTCACGGTGAGCGTCGGCTGCACATTGAGCTGATTGCGCACCAGCTGCTGGCCAATATTGGAGGCCGAATCCTGCGCGCTTTCGCGGATGGCCTTGGCGATCTCGCTTTCGTCATCGCTGGACCCAAGCGATGTCCCAATGCCGAGCAACGTGGAGAGCGCTGCGGCACGGAACATCTGGCTCCAATGATGGTCGACCTCGTCCTCCAGCCCAGAAAATCCTTGCGCGTCTGCGCCCTGCTGGCGCTCCAGCACGATTGAAGCGCCGGTGGGCATGATCAACCGATTCCACACCAGCAGGACGCGCGACTGACCGAACGCGACCTGGCTGTCGTACTGGCCGATCAGCCTCGCACCCTGCGGGATCAGGAGATGGGATCCTGTCGGGCTGTCGTAGACATTTTCCGTCACCTGAGCGGTGATCTCGCCGGGCAGGTCGGAGCGGATGCCGGTGATAAGGGCAGCTGGAATGACGGTGCCGGCTTGCACCACATAGGGCGAGGCCTTCTCGGCGAGCCGATTGGGACTGACGGTCCGACCGTCTGGCTCGGCATTGACGAAGGCCAGCTTGCGATCCTGCATGTTTTGCGCGGCACCAGGATCGATCGGTGGCGGCCCGGGAGGCAGAGTCAGACCAGATTGGGTGTCCGGTTCTATGACTCTGCTGCCAGCACCCTGTCGTGCGGGACCAGCTCTCGTGCTTGTATCGGTGAAGAGCTTCGCCACGCGTGCGGCCTCGATCTCGGCCAGTCGGCGCTGCTCTTCCGGATCGGCGCGCGGTCCACTGACGTTGGACGCCCCAACCGGCTGGCCGCGCTGCTGGGCACGCAAGATCGGCCGGCCCAAATCGCCAGGCAGCGCGGGGCCGAGTTGCGGAACACCGGCATAGTCCTTCGGCAGCTTCTGTAGCCCGTCGGCCGTTGAGCGGTTTTCGGTGGTGAAGAGCTCGGGTGGTTTCTCGATTCCGCGCCGTCTGGTGTCGAGCGCCCAAATCAACGTGCCGAGGATCGCAGCGCTGGCAATTCCACCAACGCCTAACAGCATCTTGCGCGACAATCGCGTGACCCTGGCCGGCTCTGGCCGCAGGCGCAGTTCCGCTCGAATGTCCTGGTTGGGTGCATTTGCAGGGTCACTCACCGGAACAGCCTCGTGCCGGGCGAGGTTCGTTTCCCGTCTGCACGCACGATACGGACGCGCTTTTCGCTCGTCTTGTCGCCGAGCCTCAATTCAGCGGCGGCAAACAGCCGATCGACGACGTAGTAATTCTGGCGAGCCCGGTAGTTGACCAGTTCCGAGCCACCCGATGGGCCGATAACAAAGAGCGGCGGCATTTCGCCCTGCCCTATGCCTGACGGGAACTCGATGTAGACTTTTGCACCGTCATCGAAGGCGCGAAGCGGCCGCCAGGGCGCCGTGTCGCCCTCGATACGATAGCGAAAATTCAGTTTCTGGATGTCGACGCCGGACGCGACCGGCTGTGCGGCGGAAGCCTGCGCATTCTGGCGCCGCAGCGCAATCAGCTGGTCCTGTGGGTACTGCCAGGAGACCGAAGCCATGTAGGTCTTTTCGGTCGAGCGCAGCTCGAGATGATAGGTGCGGCGGTCGCTGTTGATGATGAGATTGGTCTGCAGATCCGGCCGTGTCGGCTTCACAAGAATATGGACCTGCTGGCGCTCCCCTGCCCCGCTTTGTGTGTCGCCGATGATCCAGCGCACCGTGTCGCCGGCGGCAACAGGCCCGGAGCCGACGAGCTGCTCGCCGGGCTGCAAGGCGATGTCGGTGACCTGGCCGGGCGCGGCATAGATCTGGTAGAGCGCGCCCTCACTCCAGGGATAGAGCTGGATGGCGTTGACGAAGCCGTCGCGAACCGGCTGCATTCTTGCTGCCTCATTGGCCTGGCTGATCCGCTGCTTCGGATCGGTGGGCTCCAGCTTCACCTTAGTGGCCTCGACCGGTTTCAACTGACCTGGTAGCGGAAGCGGTTTCGGCAATTCCATTATCTTCACAGGACCAGGCGGGTCGATCGTGCGCACGGCAGGCACCGGATCGTCATAGGCGATCTGCGGCGGAATGTATTTCTTCGATGCACACCCGGCGAGCGCTGTTGCCGACAGCAGTGCCAGGGCAAGCCCGCGTGCCTTGGGCGCACTGCGCGTGGCCGGTCTCGCCGACGTTCTTGTTGGTGCTGCACGCATCATGAAAACTCCTTCGACCAGCTGATGGCGTTGACATAGACGCCAAGCGGATTGGCTTTGAGCCGGTCAGCGTCGCGGGGTTGCTGAATCACGATTGTGAGGATTGCGGTCCAGCGCTCGCTGCCGGCCAGGTTGCCATTCTCGTAGCGGCGCTCGATCCAGGCGACGCGAAAGGAATCGGACGTAGCACGGATGACGCTGGAAACCTCGATCGCGATCTGGAGTTTGCCCAATTTGGCAAACGGGTCGTTCAAGCGTGCATAATCATTGAGTGAAATGGCGCCACGGTCTGTGGTGTAATCGTAGGCGCGCAGCCAGTTTTGGCGAACGATGACCGGGTCGGCCGGAATGCTTCTGACCTGTTCGATGAAGCGGGCCAGATGCCACGCGATCTGCGGATCGGTCGGCCGATAGTCGGCAACGGCGGGGGCGACAAGCTGCGCCTCGCCAAACTTGTCGACCTGAACCACCCAGGGAACCACTGAGCCGCGCGTCGATTGCCAGACCAATGCGGATGCAAAACCGCCGGCCAGGACGAGCGAGCCGAAGGCCATCAGCCGCCAGTTCTTCGCCTGGACGCGAGCCGAGCCGATGCGCTCGTCCCAAATCTGGGCTGCGCGCCGATATGGCGTCTCAGGGTGAGGCGTTTTTCCGTAACGAACAAAAGGGCGTCGAAAGAGGTTCATCGGCGGTCGTCCTGATCGAGGGAAACATTCATCGAGCCGCCGCTATCATTGCTCGAGTGGATCGAATGCGCGGCGATGCTGGCTCCGTGGCTCATAGCCTGGCCGCGCTTCATGCGTTTTGCCCATGCGGGCGCAGAGTCGGCATTGGCTTCGGTGGTCGGCCATTCACCGGAGGAAGCCGTTCGCGACGATTGCTCCCCACTCGCCGCATTCAAAGCCGCAAAGCGGCCGGCCTCGTAGCTGTCGGACAGGGCTGACGCGGCGCGTGACATCGCCTGCTTGACGGGTTGAACGGCAGCGCTGGCACCAACCTTTGCGATACCCGCCATGCCGGCCGCGACTGAGCCTGCACCACCTCTTCCAGATGTCCCTGCGCCAAGCTCCCAGGCGGCCGAAGTGCTGCCGGCCAGGTGTGCGCCGCCGCGTGCGGCTGCTGCCGATACACGCCCACCGGCGTTGAGCGCGCCTGCAGCACCGCCTATTGCAGCATGGGCACCCGCAGCGCCAGCCACGCCAAGGCCGCCAGCGACGAGGCTCGTGCCAACAGCGGCACCTGCGCCCAATTGCGGGGCACCAGAGACCAGCCCCGTCGCAATGCCGGGACCGAAGATCGACAGCCCCATCAGCGACAGAGCGCCCAGGACAAGCGACAGCGCATCCGTGATAGTGGGCTGCTCAGCGCCGAAGCCCTGGGTGAACTCGCCGAACAGGCCCGAGCCGATGCCGACGATGACGGCAAGGACCAGGATCTTGACGCCGGAGGCAACGATGTTGCCGAGCACTTTTTCGGCAAGGAAAGTGGTCCGGTTGAACAGCGCAAAGGGGAGCAGCACAAACCCGGCAAGCGTCGTCAGCTTGAATTCGACCAGTGTGACGAAGATCTGGACAGCCAGAAGAAAGAACGCAATCAGTACGATCGCCCAGGCGATCATCAGCACTACGATCTGGACGAAATTCTCGAAGAACGAGACGTAGCCCATCAATTGGCTGGCAGCCTCGAGGATCGGATTGCCGGCATCGATGCCGACTTGCGCAACGCGGCCTGGCTGCAGCAATGCCGAGCCTGAAAGTGCCGAGCCTCCAGCCTTCAGGCCGAGCCCGGAAAAGCTCTCGAAAACGATCCCGGCAAGACGGTTGAAGTTGCCGATGACGAAGGCGAAGAACCCGATGTAGAGCGTCTTCTTCACCAGCCGGTGCAGCACGTCCTCATCAGCACCCCAGGCCCAGAACAGGCCGGCCAGTGTGATGTCGAGGACAATCAGGGTCGAAGTGAGAAACGCGATTTCACCACCGAGCAGACCAAAGCCGGAATCGATGTAGCGAGTGAAAGTCTCGAGGAAGCGATCGATCACCCCGGTGTCGTTCATGGCGCAACCGTTTCGGGATAAGGCCGGTCTTCCGCGAACGGCGGCGTTGGCGGTTGGAGCGGTGGCACCCGGCTCGGGTCCTTTTCGATCGATGGAGCCACGTTTGGCACGATCGGGCGGGATGGCCGTAGGAAACGTCGGCGGCTTTCAGCCCAGGCTTTCCTGCAGGTGTCATCATCAATCGCCGCCATGCCAATGTCCCGGCATCGGCCAAGTTCGACTCTTGCCGGCTCGCCGCCCGGATGTGCGGAGCGCGGGGAGGACGCGTCTCGCGAGCCGTCGCCGCGCAGCACCATGAAGGCGGCGGTCATGGCGGCGCCAAGTGAAAGAACGGCTGTTATCCGGGCGGCGATCTTGAGATCCATGCGGTCTTCGCCTCAGTCGTGGAACATTCTTACGGATGACGGGCTGTAGGTGCGGCCCGTCATGAAACGGCTGAACTGTTCGCGTGCCTGCTCCTGCGCTGCTGCCCTCCTCGCCTGCTCAAGGGCGTCGGCCCTTCCTTGTGCGGCCAGCATCGCGGTGAGATCGGCAACTTGCTTGGCCTGCACGGCAAGAAGCTGGTTACCGGCTTGCGTCGCCTGCAGCACGCCGACAGCCGATTGGCTGGCGCTGACCAGCACACTCGTCTGCTCTTGTGTCCCTGCGATGTTGTCGACGGCGACGGCGCCGGTTTTCAGCGAATGCTCGAAGGCAGACACCGAGGTCTGCCAGCGCTGACGCGCACCCTCGACAAGCTGCTGGCTGGAGAGATCCGAACCGAAATTCGTGTAAGTGGAGGTAAACTGGCTCTCGATGTCCTGGACGCTATAGGCCAGCTTCTCGGCCTCGCCGAGCAGGCTCTTCATCTCGGAAAAATTGGCCTCAATCTGGCCAAGCAGTGAGGTCGGCAGCGACGTGAGATTCTTGGCCTGATTGATCAGCATCTGCGCTTCGTTTTGCAGCGAGGTGATCTGGTTGTGGATCTGCTCCAGGGCACGCGATGCCGAGAGCAGGTTTTCGGCGTAGTTCCTGGGATCGAACACAATCAGCGCCGATGCTGGTGCCGATGACAGCGCCGTGGCGACCGCAATGGCACCGGCTGCCGCCATGCGACGGATAGGGCTGCCTGCAAGAACGAAATTCATGACGAAATCTCCTCTGTGGACTGTTCGATCACGTTGGTGAGATCTGGGATGAGGTCGGCAGCCCAGGAGAGACCGCGCTCTGCTAGCCAGGCCTCGAGGAAATGGTCTCGGCCGGCCTCGGCGATTATCCGGTCGATCGCAGCCTGGTCCGATTTGGACGATGTGGCGCAAAGCGCCAGCGCGATCGGACCGAGCCCCAGTTCAAACAGACGGTTGCCGCGGCGGCTTTGACAGTAATAGTCGCGCTTCGGAATCGCCCTGGCGATGATCTCGATCTGGCGATCGTTGAGGCCAAAGCGTCGGTAGACCTCGGTGATCTGCGGCTCGATGGCGCGCTCGTTCGGCAAGAACAGCCGCGTCGGGCAGCTTTCGACTATTGCCGGCGCAATTGGCGATCCGTCGATGTCGGAAAGCGACTGCGTGGCGAAGACCACGCTGGCGTTCTTCTTTCTCAGCGTCTTCAGCCATTCGCGCAGCTGGTCAGCGAAACCGCCATCATCGAGCGCCAGCCAGCCCTCGTCGATGAGCAGCAGTGTTGGCCGGCCGTCCATCCTCTGCTCGAGGCGGTGGAAAAGATAGGCAAGTACCGCGGGAGCAGCACCCGTGCCGATCAGGCCCTCGGTTTCGAACGCTTGGACGGAGGCGTCGCCGAGACGCTCATGCTCGCCATCAAGCAGCCGGCCATAAGCGCCGCCGATGCAGTAGGGGCCAAGCGCCTGTTTGAGCGGCGAAGACTGCAGCAGCACGGACAGGCCAGTCAGCGTCCTCTCCTGGACTGGCGCAGAAGCCAGCGATGTCAGCGCCGACCACAGATGTTCCTTGACCTGCGGCGTGATGGGTACGCCCTCGCGCACTAGAATATCGATAAGCCAGTCGGCCGCCCAGGCCCGCTCTGGTGTATGATGGATGCGGGCAAGCGGCTGTAGCGACACGGTACCGACATCGCTCGACAGATCGGCCAAGGTGAGCAAGGGCAACGGATCGTCAGACACCTGCCCGCTTTCAGCATTGCTTCCGAGACTGTGCCAATTACCATTCATGGCGAGCATGGCAGCGCGGATTGAGCCGCCGAAATCGAAGGCAAAGAGCTGGCTGTTCTGGTAACGCCGGAACTGAAGCGCGATCATCGCCAACAGGACCGACTTGCCGGCGCCGGTCGGGCCGATGACGAGGGTGTGACCGACATCGCCAACATGCAGGCTGAACCGGAACGGTGTGGCGCCCTCCGTTCTGGCAAAGAACAGCGGCGGGGCGCCAAAGTGCTCGTCCTCGATCGGACCTGCCCAGACCGCGGAGAGCGGAATCATGTGCGCGAGGTTGAGCGTCGAAAGCGGCGGCTGGCGAATATTGGCATAGGCATGGCCAGGAATGCCGCCCAGCCAAGCTTCGACAGCGTTGACACCTTCGGTGATACAGGTGAAGTCCCTGCCCTGAATGATCTTTTCGACCAGACGCAGCTTTTCGTCGGCAATCGAGGGATCGGTATCCCAGACTGTCACGGTGGCGGTGACATAGGCTTCGCCGATCTGGTCAGAGCCCAGGTCCTGCAGCGCCGCGTCCGCATCGGCCGCCTTGTTGGCGGCGTCCGTGTCGACGAGGACGGACGCTTCGTTGGTCATCACCTCCTTAAGGATCGCGGCGACGGATTTCCGTTTCGCGAACCACTGACGGCGTATCTTCGTCACCAACTTGGTCGCGTCGGTCTTGTCCAGCATGATCGCGCGCGTGGACCAGCGGTAGGGGAAGGCAAGCCGATTAAGATCGTCAAGAATCCCCGGGAAGGTCATCGTCGGGAACCCGGTGACGGTGAGTGTGCGCAGATGCGCATCGCCAAGCCTCGGCTCCAAGCCCCCGGCCAACGGCTGATCGACAAGCAAAACGTCGAGATGCATCGGCGTTTCTGGCACGCGAACGCGATGCCGCTTGGTCGAAATGGTTGAGTGCAGGTAACTCAGTGTCTCGCCGTCATCGAGCCAGCAAGCTTCGGGAACGAAGCCTTCGATGAGGTTGAGCACGCGCTCGGTGCGATCGACAAATGTCTTCAGGAGCTCCCAGGGATCGACGCCCGCCTTTTCCCGGCCTTCGTAGAGGAAGCTCTCTACTCGCGACGCTTCCTCGGCCGGAGGCAGCCACACGAAAGTGAGGAAGTAGCTGCTTTCAAACAGCACGCCGGAGGCTCCGAACTGTTCCCGACGCTCGATGTCGAGAAGCGCGGACGCGCAATCCGGGAACCGGCTGTCAGGGTAGCTGCTGGCAGGATTGCGCTGCGCTTCGACAAAGATTGCCCAGCCGGAGCCCAGCCGGCGCAGCGCGCCGTTGAGCCGCGCAGTCGTGCCGACCAGCTCCGCGGGCGTGGCGGAGTCCAGATCCGGCCCGCGAAAACGCGCCGTACTTTGAAAACTGCCGTCCTTGTTGAGCACCACGCCCGGCGCAACCAGGGCAGCCCAAGGCAGATAGTCTGCGAGGCTGGCGCTCTTCTTTCGGTATTCCGCGAGGTTCATCATGATGAGGAGCTCAACAGCCGAAATGCGTGGGGTAGCGCAGGTGTCGGCGAACCACATCGACGAATTGCGCATCGCGCTTTGCCGCCCAGACGGCCATGAGATGCCCGACTGCCCAGATGATGAGCCCGGCGATCCACAAACGAAGTCCCAATCCGACCGCGCCGGCCAGCGTGCCGTTGGCAATCGCGACCGCGCGCGGCGCGCCGCCGAGCAGGATCGGTTCGGTGAGTGCGCGATGAATCGGCGCGAAAAAGCCACGGACTTCCTCCTCCATCAGATCAGCGCTCCGCCGCCGAAGGAGAAAAAGGACAGGAAGAACGAACTTGCCGCGAAAGCGATCGACAGCCCGAAGACGATCTGGATCAGGCGGCGAAATCCGCCTGACGTGTCGCCGAAGGCGAGCGAAAGGCCGGTGATGATGATGATGATCACCGCCACGATCTTGGCGACTGGTCCCTCGATCGATTCGAGAATTTGCTGAAGCGGCTCCTCCCAGGGCATGGAGGAACCGGCAGCGTGGGCAGGTGCAATCATCATGATCGCAGCGGTCGCCGCATACGACAGCTCCACAGCAAGCTTACGGATAGCCGATGAATTGAAGGGAATGAGGGTCATTCTGAAGCTCCATAGGGCGAGTGGTGATTCAGGGCCGTTGTGGTCTCGAGATTTGCTTCCAGGGTGCGGTAGTCGCCGGTGGCCGGATCGAGCCCGTCGACCAAGGCGATCTCGACGAGCCGGCGCGCTGAGCCACGGCCGGCGAGAACCGCGATGAGATCTATGGTTTCGGCGATCAGCGCGCGCGGGACCGTAACGACGGCCTCCTGCACGAGCTGCTCCAGTCGCCGCAATGCGCCAATGGCAGAATTGGCGTGAATAGTGCCGATGCCGCCGGGATGCCCGGTGCCCCATGCCTTCAACAGATCGAGCGCTTCGGCGCCGCGTACCTCGCCGATCGGGATGCGATCGGGCCGAAGCCGCAGGGACGACTTCACCAGATCGGACAGCGAGGCGACACCGTCCTTGGTGCGCAGCGCTACAAGATTGGGCGCAGCACACTGCAACTCGCGTGTGTCCTCGATCAGCACGACGCGCTCGGCGGTTTTAGCCACCTCCGCCAAAAGCGCGTTGACCAGCGTGGTCTTGCCCGTCGATGTGCCGCCGGCCACCAGCACGTTCTTCCGTGTCTCCACGGCAAGCTGCAGGGCGTCAGCCTGGCCTTCGGTCATGATGCCGGCGGCGACATAGTCTTGAAGCGTAAACACCGCGACTGCCGGCTTGCGGATGGCGAATGTTGGTGCCGTGACGACAGGCGGCAACAGGCCTTCGAACCGTTCACCGGTCCCGGGCAGTTCAGCCGAAACGCGCGGCGAGCCCGAATGCACCTCCGCACCGACATGGTGCGCGACCAGCCTGACGATCCGTTCGCCGTCGGCCGCGATCAGTATTTCATTGCTTGCAACAAGTCCTTCGGTGAGGCGATCAACCCAGAGGCGACCATCGGGATTAAGCATCACCTCGACGATGGCCGGATCGTCGAGGAAGCCTGCTATGGCCGGGCCGAGAGCGGTGCGCAGCATGCGCGTGCCGCGCGACACCGCTCCTCCCTTGCTGGCATGATGGTTGGTGGCCACGATGGTCCCCGTTTCTCGCGGCGGACTGGTTCGTGCCGCGGTCGGGGATCATTAGAAAAGGCAGGAGCGCCGGCCTTGCAACAAGCAAAACCGACCATCGTGGCATGACGTGCAGAGACTTGCGAAATGCTGTGCCGCGACCGCGATAGCTCAGCAACCCGGCGCCCGACTGGCCATCGCCGCTCAAAAAGAACAGGCGGCTATATCTACGAGAAGGCCTATCTGCTGCTCGGCATCGACCAACACGGATCGCTTTCGCCGATCGAGACCCATGACCAGTGTCATCGACCGCCCGACATTCAGGGTTGGCATCCCAACGGAGGATCAGCGGCTCGGCAGGCGCCGGCCAGGCGACTGTCGTGGTCAATCCAGTACGGGTATAGGCAAGGCAGGACGTATGTTGAAGAGCCTAGTGGGCTATGGTGGAAATTGCCTGAAAGGTAGATTTTGGAGTTTCTCGTGTCCCTGAACATCAAAAATCCGGCCACCGTTGCTCTCGCCGATGAACTCGCACGCCGCCAGGCTATCAGCAAGACAGCAGCCATTCATCAGGCCCTTAGCGAGCGCTTGCATCGCTTGGGCTTTGGAGAGACCGCGCAGGAGCGTCTGCTGGCTGAATTGCGCGCCATCCGAGAAAGAGTGGCGCGATTACCTGAACTGGATAGTCGCAGCGACGAGGAGATCATCGGGTATGACGAGCATGGAATCCCTAACTGATGGTGATCGATACCTCAGCCGTTGTAGCGATCCTTCGGAGCGAGCCTGAGGCAACAAGGCTGGAACGAGCGCTGGTCTCCGACCCAATCCGTCTCGTCCCGGCAACCTGCGTGCTCGAGGCACGCATGGTGCTGGTCAGCAGGCGCGGCGAACACGCGTTGGCCGAGATCGATCTTTGGCTGCGCAAAATCGAGGCCGACATCATTCCTGTCGACTTGGTTGATCTGGCGACCCAGGGTTGGCTGACCTACGGCAAAGGCCACCACCCGGCGGCACTGAATTTTGCCGATTGCCTCTCCTATGCTTTGGCAAAGCGTGCAGACGAACCGCTACTTTTCATCGGCAAAGACTTCTCCCAAACGGATATCGAACCGGCATGAGCACGAGACTCTAAGATCATCGGCTGTCTCCAGCTTGAACCCTGTAATAGCGCCCAATTAGTTTCGATTCTGTCGGCTGGGCCTGCATCAAGGGGTGTCATGCCAATTGGTCCCAAAGCAGAGCAAGCTGGCGTCTTTCGTCCCTCCGATCTGGCGCTGCTGGGCCGCGTCTTCGATCGGTTGGAAGTTGAGGGCCAATCCAGCCGGCCAACTTGTAGCTCAGACATTCACGGCCGCGACGCTGGTCGCGCGAATAAATGATGGGCCTCGTCGAAAACGGCCCTTGGTAGGACCCGAAGCTCGCTTGCTTTGTAGGGGAGATGCTCGAGATATTGCGTCGTCAGCCAGGCAACCACTTGCGCTTGGGCCAAGTCGCGACGGCGCTTGATTGGCTCGCGATCAGCTCGTTTTGAGACCCAGAATTTGTGAGCGGCAAAAATACGCGGATCGGGAACCACGAGCCGCAACGGTCCGCCTTTTTCATCGATGGCGATTGCTTCGAAAGCAGGGGCATTTTCCAGCCATGCCAGGCCGGCGATCTCGGCGGCCACCAATTCGTCCTCGGCCTTCCCGACAGTTTCCCGGCTCGGCTTCCACGCCGGGTTTGCAAGCGGTTTGATCAGATCCACGAGGTATCCGTCGCGGTTCACCGCGCGGAACGTGGCGGATGAACGCTCGAAAGACCGATCGACCTTGCGCAAAAGGTTGATGAGCGCTCCATGTTCGACGTTGGCGCCAGACATGATCCGGAGGGACTGGCGCGAGTCCATGAGGAGATCGATATCTTGGGTCGATGTGATTCCGGGATCCACGAACACGCCGGCCGCCGCCTCATAGGCGTAGATCGCATTCGTGCCGGCAATACGAATGCCTTCCCCGAGAAGACCGGCGTTATCTATTGCCCTGATAATTCTTGCGGCGATCAGGGGAACACGTCCAAGCCGGAGCGCGCGATTGACAGCAGATTGGCGCTCCATCTGCTCCTGTCGCGCAGAGAGCGTTTCTTGGGCGGACGCGCGAGCTGTTTCCCAATCCGCCTTGACAGCTTCGCTCGCCGGCGAGCGCCGACCCTCTGCCTTTTGGTGTCGCACGCCAGCGGCGTCGTAATAGCTTCGCATCAAGTGGTCAATGCCGTTCACGGTGTGCCAGACGAGGGATCCCCGAAAGCTCTTCGCCTTTCTTTGGGCCTCCTTGAGCGCAATGAAGCGTTGGTCGGAATTGACTTTTTCCCGACGCTGATCGTTATTTAATTCAACAAAATCAGCCAATTCAACAGTTACCCTGCATTTAGCTCCGAGCTGTTGCAATACACAATAGGCGGCGGAGCGGCCAATTGCAACAGCTCTCACGTGATTCCATTGCGACTGTTGAAGTAGCTGTATTAATTAGAAAATATGACGACGGAGCAGCTTTTCTACGGCAACGCAGTCGAAGCAAAAGCGCCGCTCGGACACGGCCTTCGCTGGTTCCATTCGATCCGCAGACCGGGCCGGTGCAAACGGTGTGAGAAAGCCTACCAAAGTGGCGGAACAAATCATGATCATTTCTCATTGTGGTGATCATCAAGGGAGATTGATCATGGGCGACCGGCACAACCCAAAAATCGAGAAATCGGCAAATGTCGAAAAGGACCCGGAAGATTGGGTCAGCGGAGATGACCCAATGACTCCCGCACAAGCCTCCTATTTGAAAACTCTGGCCGAACAGGCCGACGACCCTGACACCTATGCGGACGGCCTCAGCAAGGCGGAAGCTTCTAAACGCATTGATGTACTCCGGGAGAAGTTAGGCCTGTAGCGTCCGCTTGTGGCTTTTCGTCTCCCGGCGAAGGACAGCCGATCGGGTCGGATTGGGACAGTTTTGCTGCAGGTTGTGACCCGCGCAATTAGTTTTTCTGAATTGAGCGCGTTGCTGCTCGACTTGCGATCGAGACGACAAAACGGCGGAAGGGAGCGGCTTATAGGGTGCAGCAGCCCGGCATCCCTCTACGCTCGCCAAGACCTCGCGCCCGCCGGTCCAATCCTGCAGTCGAAACAGATCAGGACGTCCCGATGAGGGATATGGCCAGCAGCGACACAAAAAGGATAAGGGCGATTGCAGCGCCCCAGATGAGGACTTTTTCGGAGCCGCGTTGCTCTTCCTCGCGAGATATGTCTTTCGCCATTGCATGCATCCTTTGCGAAGGCAACGACTTAGCAACGTGCCGCGCCAAGGCTGAGTTCCCGGCAAAGCTCTCGGAATCAAACTTCGTGTTCTCCAACCGTCGGTTGGTGGACGCATTGCAACTGATGCATCTAAAGTTTCCTTGATCCGCGGGCACCGGGCATGCCCGACCCCGAGCCCCCGCCCTGCAACAGCGCTTGATCGGCCCCGCCGCATCAAACTGTGCGGCGGGCTTTTCCTCACGCGATGGAACACCGGCGCGCAGGGAAAGTTCTGCCCACGCAGCAAACTCTTTCCCTCATATTTTTGCTGCCAAATCGGATAGCTCCGATCGGCCCGCGTCGTTCTTTTCCTCCGGCGACGCGGGCTCGCCGTCCTCGCTATCGGTTGAGTAGCCACAGAACAAACGAGAGCACGATGCTGATCAGAATCCCGGTGCCGATCGGAGCATAAAACGTGAAGTTCTCACGTTGGATCACGATGTCACCGGGCAATTTGCCCAGACCGACCCGCGACAACCAGGGCCACAATAGGCCGATGGCAACTATGATCAAACCAATGACAATCAGAGTTCTGGACATGGCGGCATCAGCTGTCGTCCTTATAAGATTTGGCGGCTTCATCGATCTTACGCCAATCGTTTCCGTGGCGCCGCACAAGCTCCCGCGCCTGGACTGGCGATATACTTTGCGTTTCGACGATGTGGTTCACTTCCGTCTCCTCACCTTTCAAGGGACGCGAACGAGGGCTCGTTGGCTGTCTGGCCGTTGGATTTTTTGCATCTCGTCTGGGCATGAATGGACCTCTCCTGGAGCAGAATAAACGGTCCGGCGCGGCGAAGGTTTCTCCACGCTGGCGCGTTGAGCAGTTCACCGATCGCCTCATTGGCTTCCCCTTGCGGGCAGACCATACGTTCTGGTGGTCTTGGACCCAAATGACCTGCACCGCGTTCTTTGCGAGCAGTGCTGTGCTTCGCAATCTGATGGAAAAATCTGACGCCCCTGCTGCACCGCAGACAGCTCCTGGTGCCGAAGCGCGCTTTCCGTACGATCGAGCGGCGGTTGAGCGGTTTCGACAGACATTCCCGCGCGCCAGGTGGAGCGACGAGCGCAGAAGCTGGTTCGTGCCGGGAAAGACTGCAGCGCGGCGGATCCAGCGCTGGCTTGCGCAAGAGGCGGATCTAGGAGGAGCACATGATGACAGCAAGGGACGGGATGCTTTCGCCTTCGATCCCCTGTCGAGCCGGTATCTGGAAATCGCGGACGACCTGCGCATCCGCACGCCATATTCGCGGACGGTCCTCGAGGAACTGCGAGCCGTTCCATGGGCGAGCTGGGACGACGAACTGCGGGCCTGGAGGGTGCCTTTCCGCTCATACGAGGAGTTGAGGCGCCATTGGCCAAGCATCGAAAGGGCCGCAGGCCGCGCAGAACCGGACGAGAGGAAACGGCGACGGGAAGCGTCCAAAGACTCCGAGGAATATAAAGCCGCTAGATTGCGGTATGCCGAACGCAGGCGACGTCGCTATCCATTGCCTGCTGACGATTTACCCCGGCTTGGCCTTACCGTGGCGACGGAGCAATACGGCATCGTCGTCTTCACCGACATTTCGGGTGAACTCGTAGACGCCTCGGAATTAGCAGCGTTCTATCCGCATTTGATCGAGGCGGACGTCGACCATGTCTGGGGCAGATGGCGTCCGGCGACGTTGGCTGAATTGATTAGAACATGGCCCGCTCGGCGTGCTGCCGAGTTAGCGGAACGGCAACGAGGCTGGTGGCAGCCAACGCTGCCCGAGCTCAGGATCGCTCGCCAAAAAGCTCGAAGCCTGGCGCGAAGAAGGGCAAAGCTTGTGTCATCGTTCTAGCCTTTCAGGCCCGGCGCTTCCAGCGTCTGTCCGGTTGCCATTGTGATTGAAATGTCCCCCGATCGGAGCCTCCCATGTGCAACGATAGCGAACAACATATGGCCTGGCTGAATATTACCGGATGATAGCGCCGCTGGCCTTGAATATCCCGAGCCTGAAAACGAATTTGACTTGCGCTTAGGCGCACGACACCCGCATTGACTATTCGGCTCCAATAACCAGCGTGGCAGGTAAAGCCGTCAAGCGGCTTCTATGACGTTTGGAAGCCGGACCTAACGGTGGGCCTGTGTTCAACTTCCGCTCCGAGGGAGCCGTCACTTTGGGAACAGCACGCGATACCTGTTTCCGGCGTCGGCGTTCCTCCGCTCCACGCACCCTTTATGGCCATCGCCGGACCGAGAGGAAGTCCGTCGCTCCGCTAACACGTGGTTGGGCAAGCGCGCCAAGGTCATCGCTGAAATGTTAAACCATTTCTGCAGAATTTGACGCACACAAAGGCCGATCCGAGGCCAACTGGGAGTGCATACCCCAGCTTGGAATTGTGCGGAACCGTACGAAGCCGATTGCAAGCAACCAACCTGGTTGGCCGGGCATTAATTTAGCAAAGCGTGAATTAGGAAAGCATCGGGAGGAACACCATGCTGCACGTTAACATGCCTGGTGAATTTGAGGTCGGCGATGAGGTTGCGCTAGCAGGTATCGTCATCGCGATTCTCCCCAGCGGGCGCGCCAGGGTGAGCATTCCTTCGTATGACCATCCTTATACGATTGATCCGCCACCGAAAGTCCGGGCCGGCGACCGAGTGGTTCTTGTTGGGGACGTCACCCGCATCGATTGCGGAGGGAACAAACTCACTGTGCGCATTGACTGCGGCGGGGTGATTACTGTCGATAAGTCGGCGATCACTAGGCTGAGAAAGCCCCGCCGGGCTTCAACGGGTTAACGCTCCGGCGAGACAACAGCCGGTGTCGGCGCGGGGAAGATGCAAGCGCCTTTGAACAGCCCAAGGGTGCCGCGCTGTCCAGTCGGATATGGAGCGGACGAACGGATAAATGGGAGCTCGACGCTAGGGCAGGCGCCCAGCGTAGCGCGTTCCTGGCGCTTTCGGATTACCGGTGAAGCAAGTCAGATCTTCGCATTCGCGATCGTCGCTCTCGGCAACAGGCGGCGCGCCCGTCCAGGACGCGTGGCACGTGTGCGCTGTGGAAGGAGACGACCAGCACATCCCGTGTGAAGGCAACGCGGCATCCCGCTCGACGGGAACTTTTCTCTGCAGCGAGCGCTTGGTCGCCGGTCAGACGCGATGGGCGCCGGCTCGTATCCATTATGGAGATCACATGTTCGTCCCGCCACCGATGCCCGCAAAAAGTCTGCTTCGGTGCGTCGCGACGGAACTGGACGGGGTTGCGGTGGAGTAAGCGCCCTCCCCTGGGTTAACAACCGGTCGGTGACAGCCACGGCCACATCGACAACAACCGCAACGGCAATCAAGTCGTCGCTGAAAGCCTGCAAGGTGTCTGTCACGACACAGCGTGCCGGCAAAGCTACGCCCTCGCGACAGGGATTCGTTGTAAGCTGACCCGACGGCAACGCCGGCGACTACGAGTCGAGGTCGTAGGGCTGATGGCCCAGCTCGTTGTGATGAAGCGCCTCTGCCATACACCTGATGTCGAATGCCTGGCCGCACGCCGGGCAGACGACGAAATACTCCTCCTCCCGAAGTGGCAATGCGTCGTGGTCTTGGGGGATGACGATGTCATTGTATTCGTCGGGCATTGGGTCCTCCGGAAACCCGCCCGCTATGCTGGAACGCCTGCCAGCAGGATTTGTTTCAAAGTTATTGCGCCAAGGAAAGACCTGATGTCCGGTTCGGCAGCGATACCGTGCCACCGGGCAGTTTCAAAGTGATTATCAATCTTTGGTACGGCGCGGGCAAGAACCTGTTCCTCGGGGCGGCGAGGCTCGAATTCAACCAAGCATGCGCGGTCGAAAGAACTCCAATCCGGCAAGGCACACTGCTAGCCGAGATCGACTGTGGAGACGAATGCCGAGGTCCGCCGCTCCGATGAAAGGTGATCTGATGGGTATCAGCTGCGCAAAATAGCTCCGCAATCGGGCACCGGGGTTGGGCTTTTGAAGCGCCTGTCTTGCCGGCAGCTCATCCAGTTGCCGGCGGCGCTGGCGGAACATCGTCGGCTATCTCCTGCCTGAGCCTTGGTCCTTTGCTGAGCCGGCGACCGAGCGCATCGACGAAATTGTCGTAGCGCTGCAAGCCCTTGGCACGCGCCTCCGCTTGCGCCGATTCCGGCAAGGCTGGAGTCGAGTTGAGCCAAAACCGGACGAACAATGCTAGCGTCTCAATAGCAATTCCGACGTCACGCTCGACCCGCTGCACGCGTCGATCGATCTGGTCGAGGCGGCGAGTGATCGCCGCTTGCTTTCGTTCTTCGGCGTCCGGCGACAGGAACGACGCGAGCGCAGCCTCGGCGACCAGTGACAGCGAGACCTCGCGCCGCCCAGCGTAATCTGCCAGTGCCCTCATTACGTCAGGGTCGAGATAGGCAGACAGACGTCTTTTCTTGGCGTTCTTCATGCGCTCAAAGCTCAATGCCATCATTGGGGTCAAGGGCGGCCTGACGAGCTGCGCGTCTCATGGCTTGATCGACACTGCGGCGACGAACGGCGTCATCATCGGGCTCGTCCCTGTCGAGGTCGAACTCATCGTCGCAGCGTGGCGTTCGTTCCGGCGCGATGTCTTCGTGTTCGGGAAGCTCGGGCTGGCGGCGAATGCCGCCATTGGCCGGATCCTCGTCCTGCTGATCCCTGGCAAGCCTCAGCTTGCGAGATTTGCCTTCCGGCTCAGCAAGAAGTGTCGTGTCGGTCCAGTCCTCAGAGCGAGCGTTCTGCATTGTCCCTCCGGTCCTTGGCGGCGGCAAGACACGCTCGGCAAGACGCGGGTCGGCAAAGTAGCGTGCCTTCGTCGCACGGATTGGGAACTGGCCCGAGATCATAATGATCGCCTCGGTCGGGGGCAGCTGCATGATCTCGCCCGGCGTCATCAGTGCACGCGCCGTTTCCTGCCGCGAGACCATCAGATGCCCGAGCCAGGGCGACAATCTGTGCCCCGCATAGTTTTTCATGGCGCGCAACTCGGTCGCGGTCCCCAGAGAGTCTGAGACGCGCTTGGCCGTCCTCTCGTCATTCGTGGCGAAGCTCACCCGCACATGACAATTGTCGAGGATGGAATTGTTCGGTCCGTAGGCCTTCTCGATCTGATTGAGCGATTGTGCAATCAGGAACGACTTGATGCCATACCCGGCCATGAAGGCCAGCGCGCTTTCGAAGAAATCGAGCCTGCCGAGCGCGGGAAACTCGTCCAGCAGCATCAAAAGACGCTGCCGGTGATCCTTCGCGTGAAGATTTTCGGCGAGCCTGCGGCCGATCTGGTTAAGCACGAGTCGCATCAGCGGCTTTGTGCGACTGATGTCCGATGGCGGCACGACCAGATAGAGCGTCGTCGGCCGTGCCTCCTCGACAAGGTCTGCGATCCGCCAGTCACAGTATGACGTCACCTTGGCCACAACTGGATCGCGGTAGAGGCCCAGAAAACTCATGGCCGTCGAGAGCACGCCGGAACGCTCGTTCTCGGACTTGTTAAGCAGTTCCCGAGCAGCCGACGCCACGACGGGATGCGGGCCTGCATCACCCAAATGCCGCGTCAGCATCATGGCGCGCAGCGTTGCCTCGATTGGCCGCTCTGGATCAGAAAGGAAGTTCGCCACGCCTGCGAGGGTCTTGTCTTTCTCCGCATAGAGCACGTGCAGTATTGCGCCGACCAGCAACGCATGGCTGGTCTTCTCCCAGTGGTTGCGGCGTTCCAATGTGCCTTCTGGGTCGACCAGGACATCCGCCACGTTCTGCACATCTCGAACTTCCCACTCGCCCCGTCGCACCTCCAGCAGAGGATTGTAGGCTGCGGATCCAGCATTGGTCGGGTCGAACAGAAGCACCTGGCCGAAACGGGCCCGCCATCCGGCCGTCAGTTCCCAGTTTTCGCCTTTGATGTCGTGGACGATTGCCGAACCCGGCCAGGTCAGTAGTGACGGCACGACCAGGCCGACGCCTTTGCCGCTTCGGGTCGGTGCGAAACATAGCACGTGTTCCGGACCGTCGTGGCGTAGATAGTGTCGGCCCAACATAGCCAGGATCACCCCATCCTGACCGATCATCCCAGCGGCCTTGATTTCGTCTCGCGTCGCCCAGCGCGCCGAGCCGTAAGTCGTGGTATCCTTTCCCTCGCGCGCCCGCCACAGCGACGTCCCGATCGCTGCGACGATAGCCATGAGGCTTCCGCTCGCCGCAATCGCCGCGCCCTCCAGGAAGACGTTCGGCGCGTAGGCGTCGTAGAAAAACCACCACCAGAAAAAGGCTGGCGGCGGATAAACGGGGTGTCCAGCCAATTCGAACCACGGCGGACCGAGTTGGCTTTGAAAGTCGAGCCGCCCTGCCGTCCACTGTGTTGCTCCCCATGTTGTCGCGACGACGATCAGAAAGGCGGTGAGTATCTGGCCCCATAAAACCTTGCTTGCCGGCATCGGTCGTTTCCCAAATGGATGATCGGAACAACCGAAAAGCTCGAATTCCTAAATCCGCAAGAAAAAAGGGGCGGTCGAAGCAGCATGGCGTACCCGGACGTGGAAAGACTTGCCCGATGCGATCTCGAATGTTGAACGAGCATAGGGGGGCTGCTTTCTTCTGGAGCCGTTGAGCCGCTACTTGCCCAATGATAGTTAGTTGTCTCGGCTCAGATGGCATTTGACGAGATGGACGGGTTCTTGGAGAACCACGGATTGCGCATGACCAAATGAACAAGAGTCCTCAGCGGCGCGCCGAGCCGGAGAACACTCTAGTCCCGGCAAGTGGTGGTCAGCCGTTCTGCTGAGCTCGAATCTTACCGCCTCCCTGATCGGTAGCGCGATAGATCCAGAGCCGACTCGATGAGCAGACCCATCAAGTCTGTTCAATTTTGTTAATCAATTAAGTCACATCAACTATTGCCATGGACTTTCGTTGGAACTGTTGCAAGCCGCGCTGGCCTCACGGATCGCGGAATCTATTGGGCCGCACCTAAGTTCCAGATGTCCCGATGCAGGCGCCATGTCCCGTCGCCCCCTTTTTTCCAAACGACAATGTACTTGCCCGCAACGGTGGAAGGGGCACCGCCTTTGCTCGGCACACTGAGCGTAAATGCGCCAACTTCGTAGGCGAGATTCCCGCTCCCTTCCACTTCCAGCGCCTTCAGGGTGAGATTCTTCATCCCGGCCTTGATTGCGCCCTGCCAGAATTCTTCCACGCCCTTGCGGTCATCGACGCGTTTGCCGTCGGGTGGCAGCAGAGCGGCATCGTCGGTATACATTTGACCTACCGCTGCTGCGTTTCCGCTGTTGAAGGCGTCCATGAATTTTACCAACGCCGCTTCGATGTCCTCACGAGCCGAGTGGGCGGCCGCAGACAATGCAGACGAAAGAAGCAGCACAGCAGCAAATGCAAATGACTGAACCAGTCTCATTTCGTCCTCCCTTGCGTACCCGACATGCCCACCCGATGAATAGCGCCGACCCGAGGGCGCCGCGGCGTTCGATGGCTAGGCGCGGATTATATTAGACTTATCTGATATGACGGCGCAAGCGCAGCTGCGACCCTCTGAACGACCAGCGTAGCAGCTGCCGGAGAGCTTCAAAGCGGCGGCTACCGCCTCACTGCCCTCCTCGTCTCGACGAAAGAGTTCGTTCGAATGATGCTTTTCCGTGGCTTTGCTCGCAAGTTTTCGTCAGCCAGCGCAGGGCCTCCTCTTACGCTCGCTGGTCGTCAAGGCCCAGCGGCCACTAGCTGACAGTCCCCCCGCAGCCAAGCCGCTGGGCCCTCGACGTGGGGAACGAGCATTGGAGACGATGTCGCGCTTTCCGTTACAGCCCGAAGGCGGGTGACAGATGACCGTGTCAGCCTCTCCACCCCGAGCTACGATTTCACGCATTCGATCAGGCACAGCTCTCTCGGGCTAGCGCGCCAAGCATGAGTTAGCTCCCGAATGAGCAGGTGCCACCCAGTTCAACTTCGGCCCTTGCGCGCGCAAAGTATTGGGCGAGATCGATCGGCAGTCCGGTCGGCAAATTGGGGCAGCGATGGCGAGAATGAATGCCAGGAACTTCCCTTCGGTGCCGCTTCGTCGATCTGTTTGCCGAGAAGACGCGCGCGCTGCGTGCCGTCCCCCATACCGCAGAGAACTCACTTCAGGTCACACACACACACACACGACGCCACCGAGATCCTGCATCAGTTTTCTACTCCGACGCCGCCACGTCACCAAGATCAGTCGCGAGCGTGATCGCGGCTATCAAATCGGGATCGCGCGCCGGAGCGCTCTATGAGTGAGCCCCGAACGGCGCGGTTCTCCTCGAGCAATCCGGCTCGACGTAAGGCGGGCCATCCGTGCCGGCCTCGTGACTAAGAGACGGGCGAATGGCGGTTCCTGGACTCACCTTTTGTCATGAAGTCGCTTCCTTGAGCCGGTGGCGGAGTTCTTGCTTGATGACTCCAGCACCGTTTAGAATCGGTTTTCGGAAAATTTGTCTTGTGGCATCAATTTTCATGGAATAGGATCATTTTTCACAGGTGTTGGCCCAGCTGAACCAAAATTCGATGAAAGGATTCGCTTTTCATGCCTGCGGTGCAAGAGCACCAATTTTCAGGTCCTGTTACCGTTTTTCAGGAAATCCGCCTTCCTGAAACGGCGACCCCGGCCGGGTACAGCGCCCTGGTCGGAGCCTACAGGCTCGCCGTGCCCTTGCCCCGTAGGTTGTTCGCCACGGGCGAGCATCATCGCATTACCGAACGGGATGGCTGGCGGATCATGACCCCCCGCCACGCCCCAAATCCTACCCTCGAAGGCCACCTGACCTTTGCGCTCAAGTACGAGGGACTGGACCTTGCCGTCCTCAAGCGGCTGTTCCAAGTGACCGGTCCCGCGCCGATCGAGGCGCTGGTCCGTGAAAGCCCGACCGGCAGTTATGCCCGCCGCATCTGGTTTTTATATGAATGGCTGAGGGGCGCCCGTATCGATCTGCCGGACGCGGCGGCCGGACGATACATTCCGGTTGTCGATCCCGAGCTGCAGTGGCCCGGACCCGACAAGACCGCTTCGCGCTACCGCGTAAGGGACAATCTCCCCGGCACGCGTGAGTTCTGCCCTCTGGTGTTCCGCACCAAGATTCTCGAAAAATTCATCGGCCTTGAACTACCGCGGCGCGCGGAGGCAATCGTAGCGGACGTGCCGCGCGACCTTCTTGCTCGGACCGCCGCCTTTCTTTTGCTCAAAGACTCGCGATCAAGCTATGCGATCGAGGGCGAGCGCCCGCCGCAAGATCGCATCCAGCGCTGGGGCCGCGCCATCGGCGAAGCCGGCCGCTGGCCGATCGATCGCGATGAGCTGCTGCGTCTGCAAAGAATTGTACTTGGCGACGCCCGTTTCGCAAGACTTGGCTTCCGAAAAGAAGGAGGTTTCGTCGGTGAGCATGACCGAGACAACGGCACGCCCTTGCCCGATCACATCAGCGCTCGGCCCGAGGACCTGCCGCGGCTAATCGATGGAATGGCGGCGTTCGATCAGGGCCCCGCGCAAAACCTTGATGCAGTCGTAGCCGCCGCAATCCTCGCCTTCGGCTTTGTCTACATTCACCCGTTCGAGGACGGAAACGGCCGCATTCACCGCTACCTAATCCACCACGTCCTTGCCATGCGCGGCTTCAATCCGCCGGGAGTGGTCTTTCCCGTCTCGGCCGCGATCCTGGACCAGATCAACGAGTACAGGGGCGTGCTCGAGAGCTATTCGCAGCGCCTTCTGCCGTTGGTGGAATGGGAACCGACGCCGCTCAACGTCCGGGTGCTGAATGACACCGGTGATTTCTACCGGTTCTTCGATGCAACCCCGCACGCCGAATTCCTCTATGCCTGCGTTCAGCGGACGATCGAACGGGACCTTCCCGAGGAAACCGCATTTCTGCAGCGCTACGATCAGTTCCGGCAGCAGGTGGACGCCTTTATTGACATGCCCGAGCGGTTGACCGATCTGCTCTTCCGTTTTCTTCACCAGAATGATGGACATCTATCGAACCGCGCGCGCGAAAAGGAATTCGCCACGCTGACCAGTGACGAGGCAGGAAGAATCGAGGCGATCTACGCGCAAACCTTTGGTGCCCATTGAAGGTGTGATCATCAGGATCGATTTTTAGTCCGACGGTTTGTAATTCCCTTGTCCCTGCCTTCATCTCCGAGGCTTGACTTGTCGCCGAGACATGCACGATTTTTTCCGCACGGTCTGACCGGCCGCCGATCAGCCGCGGCCAGAACGCGCTTGACAAACCGGAGCCGTCCCGTCCAACCTCACGCATTCACCAGGGGAGTCCCGGCAAGGGGCTGAGATACTGCTGGCATTCGCGGCGCAGTGACCCGTTGAACCTGATCCAGTTCATACTGGCGTAGGGACGGTGCAAGCGCTTTGCGGGAGTTTACGCCCGAGGTCCTGTTTCGGCAGGTCGACAGAAGCGTCTTTTCATCCTCCCGGCACAGAACTGGGTCTCCAATGCAACGAGCAAAGGAGCCTCAAGATGAATGCCCTCACCCCCGCCGTCTCGACGGGACCGCTGCCCGCCTCACGAAAAATCCACAAGCCCGGTGCCATCCACCCGCAGATCAGGGTGCCGATGCGCGAAATCTCCGTCCATCCGACGGCCGGCGAACCGCCCGTCACCGTCTACGATCCGTCCGGCCCCTATACAGACCCGACTGTCGAAACCAGCATCGAAAATGGCCTTGCACGGCTTCGCCACGAATGGATTACGGCGCGCGGCGATGTCGAGGCCTATGACGGCCGCCATGTCCGGCCGGAGGACAACGGATTCGCGACGGGCGAACGCCTGACGCCGGAATTTCCCATTCGCCATCAACCGCTCAGAGCCAAAGCAGGCAAGGCGGTGACGCAGCTTGCCTATGCGCGCGCCGGCATCATCACACCCGAAATGGAGTTCGCCGCCATCCGCGAGAACCTTGGTCGCGAGATCCTGCACGGCAAGCTTGAGCGCGACGGCGAGGCTTTCGGCGCGACACTGCCCGATTTCGTCACGCCGGATTTCGTGCGTGATGAGGTGGCGCGCGGACGCGCAATCATTCCCGCCAACATCAACCATCCCGAGAGCGAGCCGATGATCATCGGTCGCAATTTCCTGGTCAAGATCAACGCCAACATCGGCAACTCCGCCGTCACATCGTCGATGGCTGAAGAGGTCGAAAAAATGGTGTGGGCGATCCGCTGGGGCGCAGACACGGTGATGGACCTGTCGACCGGCCGCAACATCCACAACATCCGCGACTGGATCGTCCGCAACGCGCCGGTTCCGATCGGCACGGTGCCGCTCTATCAGGCGCTCGAAAAGGTCGGCGGCATCGCCGAGGACCTGACCTGGGAGGTCTACCGCGACATGCTGATCGAACAGGCCGAACAGGGCGTCGACTATTTCACCATCCATGCGGGCGTGCGGCTGCACTACATCCCGCTGACCGTTGACCGGGTCACTGGCATCGTCTCGCGCGGTGGCTCGATCATGGCCAAATGGTGCCTGCATCATCACCGGGAAAGCTTCCTCTACGAACATTTCGCCGAGATCTGCGACATTTGCCGCGCCTATGACGTGTCCTTTTCGCTGGGCGACGGCCTTCGTCCTGGCTCGATCGCCGACGCCAATGACGCAGCACAATTCGCCGAGCTGGAGACGCTCGGCGAGCTGACACAGATCGCCTGGGCGAAGGATTGCCAGGTAATGATCGAAGGCCCCGGCCACGTGCCGATGCACAAGGTCAAGGAGAACATGGACAAGCAGCTCGCCGTCTGCGGCGAGGCGCCGTTCTATACGCTTGGGCCGCTGACGACCGACATCGCGCCGGGCTACGACCACATCACCTCCGGCATCGGCGCGGCGATGATCGGTTGGTTCGGCACCGCCATGCTCTGCTACGTCACGCCCAAGGAGCATCTCGGCCTTCCCGATCGCAACGACGTCAAGATCGGCGTGATCACCTACAAGATAGCCGCCCATGCCGCCGACCTGGCAAAAGGTCATCCGGCGGCGAAAGTCAGGGATGATGCCCTTTCCCGCGCGCGCTTCGAATTCCGCTGGGAGGACCAGTTCAACCTGTCGCTCGATCCCGAAACCGCGCGGTCCTTCCACGATCAGACCTTGCCCAAGGAGGCGCACAAGCTGGCGCATTTCTGCTCGATGTGCGGGCCGAAATTCTGCTCGATGCGAATTTCCCACGACATCCGCACCGAAGCGCAGAAGGAGGGCATGGCGGCGATGGCGGCGAAATACCGCGAGGGCGGCGATCTCTACCTGCCGGCGGACGAGACCGGCGCACCGCTCATACCTCAGCCACGTGAGCCATCATGAAGGTGCTGGTCAAAGGGGCCGGCGTTGCCGGCCTCACCGCCGCCTTCGAGCTCGCCGCACGCGGCGCGGCGGTTTCCGTTGCCGAGACAAGGCCTGGCCTTGGGGGCAATGCGTCGTGGTTCGCCGGCGGCATGTTGGCGCCATGGTGCGAGCGCGAAAGCGCCGAGCAGCCGGTGCTGGATCTCGGGCGCGGTGCCGCCGACTGGTGGGATGCCGCAACCCCCGGCCAGGTGACGCGGGCCGGAACGCTGGTCGTGGCCGCGCCGCGCGATGCGGGCGAGATCGACCGCTTCGCCAGCCGCACCTCGGGCCATCGGCGTGTCGATGAAGACGAAATTGCGCTCCTGGAGCCCGACCTCGCCGGCCGCTTCCGGCGCGGATTGCTCTTCTCCGACGAGGCGCATCTCGACCCGCGTCAGGCGATGGCAGCGCTTCATGACAAGCTCGCAGCCATGGGTGTCGAGTTTCACTTCGGCACCGAGGTCTGGCATGTTTTTGGTTTCGATCATCAGATCGACTGCACGGGAATGGCAGCCATCGATGACCGGCTACGTGGCGTTCGCGGCGAAATGCTGATCCTGCGCACGCCCGACATCTCGCTGTCGCGCCCGGTCCGGCTGCTTCATCCGCGCTTTCCGCTCTATGTGGTGCCGCGCACCGGCCAGTGTTTCATGGTCGGTGCGACCATGATCGAGAGCGGGTCCGCCGAGCCGGCCACGGTGCGTTCGATGATGGAGCTTCTGGGTGCCGCCTATGCCCTCCATCCGGCATTCGGCGAGGCCGGGATCGTTGAAACCGGTGTCGGCGTCCGTCCTGCTTTTCCCGACAATCTGCCGCGTGTCGAGGCACATGGAAGCACCGTCGCAGTCAACGGGCTTTATCGCCATGGCTTTCTTCTCGCCCCTGCCATGGCGCGCCAGGCGGCCGACCTGGTCTTCCATCAAGACGGAACGAAGGAGCTTGCTCATGAAACTGACGGTCAACGGCAAAGTGCATGAGGTTGCAGCCACCACGCTGGCCGAGCTGCTTGCGGCGCTCGACTATGAAGGCGATTGGCTGGCAACGGCCGTCAACAGCGAACTCGTGCACAAAGCCAACCGGGCGGAATTCCGGTTGAGCGACGGCGACCGGATCGAAATCCTCTCACCGATGCAGGGAGGCTAGGCCATGTTCGATCTTCTCGGAACGTCGCTTGCCTCCCGCCTGCTTCTCGGCACCGCTCAATATCCATCGCCGGCCATCCTTGCCGAGGCCGTCAAGGCGTCGGGCGCTTCGGCGGTAACCGTCTCGTTACGCCGTGAGATGGCAGGCGGCAGGGCCGGCGAACAATTCTGGTCGTTGATCCGCTCGCTCGGCGTCAGAATCCTGCCCAACACTGCCGGCTGCCACTCCGTCAAGGAAGCGGTCACGACCGCGAAGATGGCGCGCGAAGTTTTCGGCACCAACTGGATCAAGCTCGAAGTGATCGGCAACCACGACACGCTGCAGCCGGACGTGTTCGGGCTGGTCGAGGCCGCCCGCATCCTGTGCGAGGACGGTTTTGATGTATTCCCCTATACCACCGACGATCTTGTCGTCGCCGAGCGACTGCTGGAGGCGGGCTGCCAGGTTCTGATGCCGTGGTGTGCACCGATCGGTTCCGCCCTCGGGCCGATCAACATTCCGGCGCTGCGCTCGATGCGCGCACATTTCCCAGGCGTTCCGCTGATCGTGGATGCGGGGCTCGGACGGCCGTCGCACGCGGCAACCGTCATGGAGCTCGGCTTTGACGCCGTACTCCTGAACACCGCAGTCGCCAAGGCGGCCGATCCGGTCGGCATGGCGCGTGCGTTCGGCAAGGCGGTCGAGGCCGGTCGTGAAGCTTTCAACTCGGGAATGCTCGAACCGCAGGACGTCGCCGTGCCGTCGACGCCGACAATTGGCAGGGCAGTTTTTTCATGAAGCTCGACCCCTTCTACCTGATCGTCGACAGCGCCGCCTGGATCGAACGGCTGGTGCCGCTTGGCGTCAAGCTGGTTCAGTTGCGCATCAAGGATAGGGACGAGGCCACGTTGCGGACGGAAATCCGCCGCGCGAACGGCGTCTGCGCGGTCCATGGTTGCCAACTGATCGTCAACGACCATTGGCGGCTCGCCATTGAGGAAGGCTGCGACTTCGTCCATCTCGGCCAAGAGGATTTGGCTGCGGCCGACCTGCTGGCGATTAAGTACCCCGGATTGAAGCTTGGGCTCAGCACGCACGATCATCTCGAACTGGAAACGGCCATCGCTGCCGAGCCCGACTATATCGCGCTCGGCCCCATCTATCCCACCGTCCTGAAGCAGATGAAATGGGCGCCGCAAGGGCTCGAGCGGATCAGCGAGTGGAAGCATCGGGTGGCGCCGATCCCATTGGTCTCCATCGGCGGCCTCAACCCCGACCGGCTCGACGGTGTCTTCGAGGCTGGTGCGGACAGCGCCGCGGTGGTCACCGACATCACCTTGAATGCCGATCCCGAAGCGCGCACGCGAGAATGGATCGAAAAGACAAAGCCATGGCGCTGAGGCGAGAACCGCATGTGCTCGTGGTCGGCGGATCAGACTCCAGCGGTGGGGCTGGAATTGCACGCGATATCGAGACGATCTCTTCCATTGGCGTGCGCACCTGCCTCGCTGTCACCGCGCTCACAGTGCAAACGCACGACGCCGTACTGGAAATCCTTCATTCGCCACCAAGCCTGGTGGCTGATCAGATGCGCGCCGCGCTGCAGGCCAACGAAGTGGCGGCAATCAAGATCGGCATGCTCGGAACAGCCGAGACCATCGCTGCGGTTGCCGCCGTACTGCGCGAAAATCGACAGGTGCCGGCAGTACTCGATCCAGTGCTGGCCTCCACCTCAGGCCGGGCGCTCTTACAGGCAGCCGCTATCGCTGTCATGAAGCGCGATCTGATGCCGCTTTGCTGCCTTGTCACGCCCAACCTTCCCGAACTGGCGCACCTTATTGGCTCCGAACTGGCAGTGGATGAGGACGATGCGCTCCGACAAGGACAAAGACTGTTGGCCGCCGGCCCTCAGGCCCTGCTGATCAAGGGTGGGCATGCCTCGGGACTCCGATCGACCGATATTTTATTACGCTCCGATCATGAACCCATCCACGTCGATACACCGCGCCTTGCCACATCAATGCGCGGAACAGGTTGCATACTGGCCAGCGCGATTGCGGCGCATCTGGCGAAGGCGAAGCCGCTTGAAGACTGCGTGCGCGAAAGCAAGCGGGTTGTCTTCGCCACGTTTCAGAGGAATGGAGCAGAATGAACCCGGCTATGCGGTACAAGCAGCTTTGGCCGCTAGTATGCTGGATCCTGAGCGTCTTGCTCGCTGGCGCAAACTCTTAGACGAAAATCGCAACAACACGGCGGTTCGAACCGGACCTCGTGGAAGCAATTCGGCCGCGGTCGCAGCGATCATTCATGAAGGAGGAGAGCTGGTCCTCTTGTTTCGAGGGGATCGGCAGCTCGTAGTTCGCAGTTTCGTTCAGTCCGGGGAGTCGGAGTGGATTCGAACGGCGTGACCGCCCAACCCAAATTAGAGAAAGTGGTGCGGGTGGCAGCGTGAACCTGCGACCCCATCGTCCCGAACGATGTGCGCTACCAGCAAAGCCGCAGCTTTTTGGGCCCGATCGTCACGCTTGCTTCGCAATGATCGCGTTTCCTTTCGAGCTTTGGGTGGGAAACATAGGGCCCCCCCTGCCGAGTTCATGTTTCATTGTCATCTGTCCTGAGACCGATTTCGTCGCCTCGGCGGCGACCTGCTTCTTGGCGATCTTCTCGGCGGCGTCTGCCTGGAAGTCGGGATGATGGTGGCCATAAGTATCGATCAGGACATCCACGGTGATGCCCAGAAAGCCCGCCGCCTGCCACATGTCGGCGCCGGCCCGCATCAGCCAGGTCGCAGCGGTGTGGCGAAGCGTGTGCGAAGTGACGTCGGGACCGAGGCCGGCTGCCTCGCGAGCTCTCCTGAAGCTCTTCTTTACCGACACCACCGGCTTTCCATTCCATTCCACGACAAAATCTTGCGATATTTTTCGGCCGATATTTGCGCTTTTGCCGCGCGCCTTGGTTCTGATATCGAGATCCGTGCACGCCCAGCGGCGGAGGTGAGCCAATAGCCGGTCCGGCAGGCGCACGGGCGGCTGGCGTTTTTTGGTCTTCTTTGCGCCATCGGCACGGCGGTAAAAGATGCCGCGGTCAAGGTCCACATAACCACGCCCTTTGGTTGGACGGACGGCGGCGCCGCAGACTGCGGCAGAGCGTGTTCCTGTATAAAGCGCGACAAGCATGAAGCGGGCGAGGTGTCGTCCGGTACGCCGGCCGCTCTCCTGGCCCTTCCATTTCTGCTTCATACGCCAAGCTGCCCAGATGAGAGCGGCCGCTTCACTGCGCGTCAACCAGCGCTCGCGTGCACCAGCCTTGTCGGGCAGGACAATCGTCGGTGCGGCAGTCGTGTAACCTTCCCTGCGATAGTAGTTGATGGCTGCACGAAAATCCTCGAGTTGGCGGCGCGCAACGGCTTCTGTGGGACAGGACGCGGCGTAGTCGCGGCAGAGTTTGCCGTTAATAGCGGCGAGGGTCTTTTCACCGAAGAAATCGAGGATGTTGTCCAGCCGAGCCGCCGTCTCTTCCGGCGCGGCATGCTTCGGTGCAACCTCTCTCAGGTAGACGCTGACGACATCGGCTATCAAGACATCTTCGGCACCGCGCGCTCGGTGGTACTTGCTGGCGATGTAGACCGCGAGCGCCTTTTCAGCTTCAGGTCCTGGATGGCCCTTTTCGCCGCTGCCAGCGCTGATGAACGTTGTTCGATCGCGGATAAACCATCCAGCTTTGTTTCGGAGTGTTCCGTCCTTTTTCCAGCTTTCGCCGCGCCAGACGAGGCGTGGCCCTTTCGACGCCCGCGGCATAGTTCCCTCATTCTGGTGATCGCCAGCAAGGTGACGTACTCCTTTCCTGCGATTAGCTCGGTTTCAAGTCGGCCGGCGTCACGTTCCTTGCGTAGGCCTGCTGCGCACATCGAGCCATCGGGAAAGGCAATTCGTGCTGCAATCGCGACGCGCAGGGGCGTGGTCTCGTCGAATTGGTCGGGGATTTTCAAAACGGAGCCCTCAGCCAATCTCTATGGTCCGATAGTTTCGCTCGGAAACAGACGGATCGCGGTTCGCATTGAGCACACTTTTCTGTCTCGCCATTCCGGATGCCCTGCCGCACGATCTTTTCTCTGAATATACGGCTGCGAAAAGCGCCGACTGGAGCGCCTGCGGCAAAGATGCTCCTTTGACCTGCTAATCGGAACGGTTGCGCTGACGCGCACTCCACGAGCCTTTCGGCTGGCTCCCCACTTCCGTGGCCGGTGGAACCGCTCCTGACTGGCTTCGGCTGTCTGTGCGGCTTCCGTTTTCATGGACTCACTGCCGGGTCGCTTGGGCCTACTCCCGTGCGCCCGGCTTAGTGGGTTCTGCTGATCGCCTCACGCTGCGGTTTCGAATGGTGTCTTCCACCTCGGAGTTGGTCGGCAACCGAAATCTTCATTTGAGTTCATAAAGTTGGAGGGCCGCGCTTGGCGCACTGACGGGTTGAAGGCTGGGAGAGAGGCTCCCGGCGCCCGGCGCGGAGACTCGCAATGACCAAGCATCGGCACCAAGCTGCCCCGACGCGGGCCAGCGTATATGAGGACATCACCAGCAAGATCATCGGCGAGCTGGAGGCCGGTCGGCTGCCCTGGGTTCAGCCATGGGGAATGGCAGCTGCGAAGGCGCCGCTCGCCATGCCGAAGAACGCCGCCACCGACCGGCAATACTCTGGAATCAATGTCCTGATCCTCTGGGGTTCGGTGATCGAGCAGGGCTTTTCAGGACAGAGCTGGCTGACCTTCCGCCAGGCGCTCGCGCTTGGCGGTAGCGTCCGCAAGGGTGAGCATGGAACGACAGTCGTCTACGCCCATCGGTTCGTGCCCGACGACGAGAAAAAGCGTACCCGCGAAACCGGCGAGCAAGCCCGATCGATCCCCTTCCTCAAACGCTTCACGGTGTTCAACGCCGCGCAGTGCGACGGGCTGCCCGACGATGTTGCGATGGCCACGCACCCGCCCCTACCCGGCCTGATCGAGCCGAAGGTCGAGAGGCTGATCAAGCAGACGGGGATCGATTTCCGGGTTGGTGGCAGCCGCGCCTTCTACGCTCCGGCCCACGATTATGTGCGGGTCCCGCCACCCCAAGCCTACTTCGAGCCGATCAATTGGCACCGGACCGCCCTGCATGAACTCGGGCACGCCACCGGTCATGCCTCACGCCTCAACCGGGATTTGTCTGGTTCCTTCGGCACCAAGAAGTATGCCTTCGAAGAGCTGGTTGCCGAGATATGTGCGGCTTTCTGTTGCGCCTCGCTGGGCATCACGCCGACCGTGCGTCACGCCGACTATATCGGCTCGTGGCTGGAGGTGCTGCGCGAGGATAACCGTGCGATCGTTCGCGCCGCCTCTCTGGCAAGCAGGGCTGCGGATTATCTCTTGGGTTTTTTGCCGGACAAAGTGGCCGCTGACGACGATCGGCGGGAGGCAGCGTAATGGCCGCCCGCTTCCAGTTCGGCGTCTTCCTGCGGATGCGTTCATGACCGAAGTCTGCCTCGATGCCGGACCCCGCTGCGGCGAAGTCGTTGCAGAGCGCCAGGACCGACCTGCTGCTCCGCGACAAGTGTCGCGTGGCTGCCGAGCACATCAGAGGGCGAGGAGTGACGGAATTCTCATGACGGGTTTGGAGGTCGAGAGAGAGGCTCTCGGCCGCCCGTCGCGGAGTACATCCCGATGGCTACTGCCGTTCAGAAGATCACCCTGTCGTCCTCGCGCGACATTCCGTTCAACAAGCTGGTGCTCTCCCAGTCCAATGTCCGGCGCGTCAAGGTCGGCATCTCGATCGAGGATCTTGCGGCCTCGATCGCCCGCCGCGGCTTGATCCAGAGCCTCAGCGTCTTGCCCGTCGTCGACAGCGACGGTAACGAGACTGGCATGTTTGAGGTGCCTGCCGGAGGCCGGCGCTTCCGCGCGCTTGAGCTGCTGGTGAAGCAAAAGCGCCTCGCCAAGACCGCCCTCGTGCCCTGTGTCGTGCGCGCCCGTCACAGCGCGATCGTTGCCGAGGAGGTGTCGCTCGCCGAGAACATTGAGCGAGCGCCGCTGCACCCGCTCGATCAGTTTCGCGCCTTCCAGGACATGCGCCAAAAAGGCATGAGCGAGGAGGAGATTGCCGCAGCCTTCTTCGTGCCGGTCAACGTTGTTAAGCAACGGCTTAGGCTGGCTTCTGTCTCCCCAGTGCTGCTCGATGTGTATGCCGATGACGGGATGACGCTGGAGCAACTCATGGCTTTCACGGTCTCTGAAGACCGCGCTCGCCAGGAGCAGATCTGGGAGGCAATCAGGGATGCCTGGTCGAAAGAGCCCTATCAAATCCGGCGCATGCTGACCGAAACGACGGTGCGCGCCTCCGACAAGCGCGCCGTCTTCGTGGGGACCGACGCCTATGAGGCCGCGGGTGGTATCGTCATGCACGACCTGTTCCAGTCGGATGACGGCGGCTGGCTGCAGGATGCAGCGCTGCTGGACCGCCTGGTCACAGAGAAGCTCAAGGCGGTTGCCCAGGAAGTTGCAGCCGAGGGTTGGAAGTGGGTCGAGGTCGCCATCAGCTTCCCCTACGACGCAACGCGTGGGCTGTATCATCTGCAGAGTGATCCGCTCGATCTCTCTGCCGAGGAGCAGGCTACCATCGATGCCCTCAACGCCGAGCATGCCAAGCTTGAAACCGAATATGAGGGTGCTGACGAGCTGCCCGAAGACGTCGATCAGCGACTCGGTGAAATCGAGACCGCGCTCGCCAATTTCGACAAGCGCCCAAGGCAATTCGATCCGGCCGACATCGCCGTCGCCGGCGCGTTCGTCAGCATCGACACTGACGGCTCACTCTCGGTCGACCGCGGCTTTCTCCGGCCTGAGGACGTGCCGCTGATGTCATTTGACGGCGCGAATGAATCGAAAAGGGACGGCAGGTCCGGAGCTGCCGACAGCTCGTCGGTGCACCGTGCCGTTGTCACCATTGGCGGCCAGGCTGTCGAGTGCGAGGAAGACGAGGACGATGCGGTCAAGCCCCTGCCGGACCGACTGATGACAGAGTTGACCGCACACCGGACACTGGCGTTGCGCGATGCGGTTGCCGGCAACCCTCACGTCGCCATGACAGCGCTCTTGCACAAGCTGGTCACTGACACGTTCCAGCACCGCACCACGAACGGGTGCCTGGAGGCCTCGATCCGTCACGTCTTCTTCCCTCTGCAGGCAGGTGACCTGAAGGACAGCCCCTCGGCGAAATCGGTGGCCGAACGCCATGAGGGCTGGAAATCGGACCTGCCGACCGAGGACGATGCACTTTGGGACTGGATCGCCTCACTTGATGAGACCAGCCGCGCGGCGTTGCTCGCCCATTGCGTCAGCTACGGCGTGAACGCGCTCCACGAGAAAGGCGACCGCTATGGCGGCGCTGTCTCGGCACACGGCGTTCGGCAGCGGATCGCGCAAGCTGATCGACTGGCACGCGCGGTCGGTCTCGATATGGTTGACGCCGGCTGGACACCGACAGTCGAAAACTATCTCGGCCGCATCACCAAGTCCCGCATTCTCGAGGCGGTGCGAGAGGCGAAGGGCGAACAGGCCGCGCAGCTAATCGAGCATCTGAAAAAGGGAGATATGGCGAAGGAAGCCGAGCGCTTGCTGACCGATAGTGGCTGGCTGCCCGAGCCGCTGCGCCTGGTCGACCTCGACGGCAGCGCTGGCGCTGATAACGGCGCCGGCACCGACGGCTATGGGGAAGAGCTGCCCGAATTCCTCTCAGACGACGATGCGCAGATTGAAGACAGCGAACCGCACATGGCCGCTGAATAGATCGCCTCGCGCGGAGCGGTTTCGGCCCGCTCCGCGCCCTTTCCTACCGCTGCCGGACGCTCACTTTCTCAGACACGGGCAAAGCTAATTGGCCGCTTCAGCCGCGTCCTTCTCGCTCGGCGGCTGCTGCCCCGCCGTCCCCACTGCGTGCCAAGATATCGCCCCGGGCTGCCAACCGCGTTGCCGCTGTCGTCGTTGGGCTGACGGCGGGTAGCGGCGCAGCGCCTGGATCGAAGAAGGATCGTTATCGGCAGGACCGCAGTCCAGAGGGGAGAGGCCGGCCAGGGCGGATTTGAGCCGGATTGGTCGAGAGAGAGGGCCGCCCGGTTCATTCCCGTTCCGCTCTCCTCGAGGTTTTCTCCATGTTTGATGTTTCTTCGAAGACTGCCGCTCCGGCAGTGCCGCTTCCGCTTGTCTCATCCCCGGCTGTCGAACCAGCTGCCGCCATCCACAGCGCGGCGCAGTTTCTTCTGCCCCATCTCGAACGCGGTCAGCGCGTCGACGTCTCGAGCCTTCGCTCGGCCATGGAAGCTGCCTTCGGTGCCTCCGATGCGTCCGGCGCATGGGACTGGAAATCAGCCTATGACGCTTGCGAAGTCGCGACGGTGCTGTTCCTGCGCAAATACGGAAAGTCGCTTTTCCGCAAAGCCGGTTCTGCGGCCGCCGCACTTCCGATGCTGGGCAAGATCGCCGGCCTGTTCCCAACTCACACGCGCCGCTCCGAAGAGACCGAAGCGCTTCAGCAGTTCAGCACCCCCATTCCGCTCGGTCTGGCGGCCGTTACTGCCGCGGCAATCACCCCTGCCGACCGCGTGCTTGAGCCCTCCGCCGGCACCGGGTTACTTGCTATTCTGGCCGAGATCAGCGGCAGCACGTTGCTGCTCAACGAACTGGCCGAGGCCCGCGCCGGGCTTCTCTCATTGCTCTTTCCGGCCATCCCCGTCACTCGCTTCAACGCAGCGCAGATCGATGATTATCTCGATCCCGGCATTGCACCAAGCTTCGTGCTGATGAACCCGCCGTTCTCGGTGCTTGCTAACGTCAGCGGCCGCGTGTCCGACGCTGCCTATCGTCACGTCGCCTCTGCGCTGGCCCGGCTCGCCGAGGGCGGGCGGCTTGTCGCAATCACTGGCGCAAATTTTTCCCCAGAGCTGCCCATCTGGCGCGAGTCCTTCGTCAGGCTCCAGGAGCGCGGTCGCGTCGTGTTCACCGCCGCGATCGACGGCGCCGTCTACGCCAGGCATGGCACCACCGTCGAGACCCGGCTGACCGTCATCGACAAACTGCCGGCCGACAAACGAGGCACCCTTCCAGCATCGGCCGGCATGGCGCCCGATGTCGCCACACTGATCGCCTGGATTGACAAGCATGTTCCCGCGCGACTGCCGGTCAGCGCTTCGGCTTTCGTGCCCGCCGTCAAGGCGACGGGGCCCACCGCGCGCGGCGTGCGCGGCTATCTCGCCAGATCCGCCGGTCCCACTCCGGTGCGCAGCCTTGCCGAGCCGGAAGGCACCGCGCTTGCTTACGAGACATTGGACTGGACGCCTGCCGAAAGTAGGCGCATCACCGATGGCATCTATGAGGAGTACGGGTTGCAGGCGATCCGCATTCCGGGCGCCCATCCGCATCCGACCAAGCTGGTCCAATCGGCGGCAATGGCATCCGTTGCCCCGCCGAAGCCGAGCTACCGGCCGATTCTTCCTGCCAAGGTTGTCAGCGACGGCCTCTTGTCCGACGCGCAGCTAGAAACAGTCATCTATGCCGGCGAGGCCCATTCGGAGTTCCTCACCGGTTCCTGGACGGTGGACGACACCTCCGACCTTGTCTCTGCCGCGCGCGACGATGCCGCGCACGCCGTGCGATTCCGCCGGGGCTTCATGCTCGGCGACGGGACGGGCGCCGGCAAGGGCCGCCAGTCAGCAGGCATCATCCTGGACAGTTGGATGCAGGGCCGCCGCAAGGCGATGTGGATCTCCAAATCCGACAAGCTGATCGAAGACGCCCAGCGCGACTGGTCTGCTCTCGGCATGGAGCGCCTGCTGGTCACGCCGCTGTTGCGGTTCCCGCGGGGCAAGGCCATCCGCCTCGATCAAGGGGTCCTATTCACCACCTACGCCACGCTGCGCTCCGACGAACGCGGTGAGAAGATCTCGCGCGTGCGGCAGATCGTCGAATGGTTGGGCACCGACTTCGACGGAGTGATCATTTTCGACGAGAGCCACGCTATGCAGAACGCGGCAGGCGGGAAGGGAGAACGCGGCGACGTCGCCGCCTCACAGCAGGGACGCGCCGGGCTCCGCCTCCAAAACGCCCTGCCGAACGCCCGCGTCGTCTATGTCTCGGCGACGGGAGCAACCACCGTCCACAACCTCGCCTACGCGCAGCGTTTGGGCCTGTGGGGTGGCGACGATTTGCCCTTTGCGACCAGGGCCGAATTTGTCGAGACGATCGAGGCTGGCGGCGTTGCCGCCATGGAAGTGCTGGCCCGAGACCTCCGCGCAATCGGTCTCTATACGGCCCGATCGCTCTCGTACGATGGTGTCGAATACGAGCTGGTCGAGCACCAGCTTACCTCCGAGCAGACCCGCATCTACGACGCCTATGCCGGAGCGTTTAGCGTCATTCATAACAATCTCGACGCCGCGATGCGGGCCGCCAACGTCACAGGCGAGACCGGGACACTGAACCGTCAGGCAAAGTCGGCTGCACGTTCGGCTTTCGAGAGCACGAAACAGCGCTTTTTCGGCCATTTGCTCACCGGCATGAAGACGCCGACCCTGATACGCTCGATCGAGCGCGATCTCCATCAAGGCCATGCCGCCGTCATCCAGATCGTCTCGACCGGCGAGGCGCTGATGGAACGGCGCCTCGCGGAAATTCCAACCGAGGAATGGAACGACGTTCGCGTCGACATCACGCCGCGCGAATATGTCCTCTCGTATCTGCAGCATTCCTTCCCCGTGCAACTCTACGAGCCGTTCACCGACAGCGAAGGCAATTTGTCGTCACGTCCGGTCTATCGTGACGGCCAGCCCGTCGAGAGCCGCGAAGCGGTCGCCCGCCGCGATCACCTCATCGAGCAACTCGCTTCACTCGCCCCCGTCCCGGGGGCACTCGATCAGATCGTACAGCGCTTCGGCACCGACCTCGTAGCGGAAGTGACAGGCCGGTCGCGCCGCATCGTGCGCAAGACCAGCACTCGAGGCATCGATCGCCTTGTCGTCGAAAACCGCGCCGGATCGGCCAATCTCGCCGAGGCACAGGCATTCATGGATGACTGCAAGCGCATATTGGTGTTTTCCGACGCCGGTGGCACTGGCCGCAGCTATCACGCTGATCTCACTGCGAAGAACCGCCGCCTTCGAGTTCACTATCTGCTCGAGCCGGGCTGGAGGGCCGATGCCGCCATCCAGGGCTTGGGGCGCACCAACCGCACGAACCAGGCGCAGCCGCCGCTGTTCCGGCCGGTTGCGACCGATGTGAAGGCTGAGAAGCGCTTTCTCTCGACGATAGCCCGGCGCCTCGACACATTGGGCGCCATTACGCGCGGCCAGCGCCAGACCGGCGGCCAGGGCCTATTTCGCCCTGAGGACAATCTGGAGTCGCACTATGCCCGCGACGCGCTGCGGCAGCTTTACCTGCTGCTGGTTCGCGGCAAGGTGGACGGCTGCTCACTCCAGATGTTCGAGGAAGCGACCGGCCTAACACTGACGGATTCCACCGGCATCAAGGACGAGCTGCCGCCGATCACGACCTTCCTCAATCGGCTGCTGGCGCTTACCATCCCGCTTCAAACCGCCCTGTTTACGGCCTTCGAGCAATTGCTGAATGCGAAAATCGAGGGCGCCATCGCCTCCGGTGCCTACGACATCGGCTTGGAAACACTGCGTGCGGAGAGCTTCGTCGTCACCGAGCGACGCGTCATCCATGTCCATGCCGCCACCGGTGCGGAAACGCGACTGCTGACCATCGCCCAGCGCAAGCGCAACCGACCCGTTTCACTTGCCGATGCCCTTGCTCAGCTTCACGATCCCCGCGCGAAGCTCCTGGTCAACAACCGATCCGGCCGCGCCGCCGTACAGGTGCCAGCGCCAGCGCTGATGCTCGACAACGGCGAGATCGAATGGCGAGTCCGGCTGATCCGGCCGATGGAGCACCATCAGGCCTCATTGAAGATGATGGCGGAGAGCCACTGGGTTGAGGCTGAGCAGGCTGCATTCGCTGACGCCTGGAGTGCCGAGACGGCTGACGTGCCCGAATTCACGGACAGCACTATCCATGTCGTTGCCGGCATGCTGCTGCCGATCTGGAAGCGTCTGCCCAGGGAATTCTCACGTGTGTACCGGCTCCAGACTGACGATGGCGAGCGCATCATCGGTCGTCAGGTCCCGCCAGCATGGATCGCGGGCGCACTGGCAACAAGCTCGCCTTCGATCACAGCCAGTGATGCTTTCGTTGCGCTTCTGGGCGGTCGAACGATCCTCGACCTCGTCGATGGTCTGCAGCTTCGGCGCAGCCCCCTCATGGGCGTCAGCCGAATCGAGCTGACGGGCTTCAACGACACAATGCGTGACCGTCTTTCGGCTTACGGCCTCTTCCGAGAGATCATCTCCTGGAAGCTGCGCATGTTCGTGCCCGCCGACGCATCTGGACCCGCAATTCTGGGCAAGTTGCTGAAGGGTTATCCAGTCCAGCGCATCGACACGCGGGAGGATGCGTGATGGCCCGCCACGATGCGTCAGAACTGGCGCACCGCCTCGGCCGGCACGCTGAGGCGGTTTGTCGCTACTATCTTTCGAACGGGCATCGCGAGGGCCGCTACTGGCTTGTCGGCGATGTGCAAAACACGCCGGGCCGCTCAATGTTCGTGCGGCTCGTCGGGTCAGCGAACGGAAAAGGAGCCGCCGGCAAGTGGGCCGATGCGGCGACTGGCGAGCATGGCGACCTTCTAGACGTCATTCGCGAAAGCCGCGGCTTCAGCAACTTCAAGGACGTTGCGAATGAAGCAATGACGTTTCTCGGCTTGCCGCATCCCGAACCAGAGCAGATTTCTCCCCGGCCGAAATCGGTAGACACGCCATCCGGATCATCGGAAGCAGCGCGTCGGCTGTTTGCGATGTCGCAGCCGATTGCGGGTACGGTCGTAGAGGCGTATCTGCGCAACCGCAGCATTGCCGCTTTGCACGGGACCGAAAGCCTGCGTTTTCACCCGCGCTGCTACTACCGGCCCCACGAACATGCGCCGACTGAGACCTGGCCGGCGATGATCGCTTCCGTCACCGATCTCGACGGCCATTTGACTGGCGCACATCGCACCTGGCTTGATCCTTCCGGCAGGGGCAAGGCACCGGTCGGTACGCCGAAGCGCGCGATGGGCGATCTTCTCGGTCACGCGGTTCGCTTTGGCCTGCCGGGCGACGTCATGGCGGGCGGCGAAGGCATCGAGACCGTCTTGTCGCTTCGGTGCATCCTGCCCGATATGGCTATGGCAGCGGCACTCTCGGCAGCCCATCTCGCTGCCATGCTGTTCCCCCTCACGCTGAGACGGCTCTACATCGTGCGCGATGCCGATCCAGCCGGCGACAGCGCGCGTGACACCTTGATCAAAAGAGCGAATGCTGCCGGGATTGAGGCGATCGTGCTCTCGCCGGCACTTGGAGACTTCAACGAAGATCTCTGTACGCTTGGCGTGGATGATCTTCGAGCACGCGCGCGTGTCCAGCTCGCCCCGCAGGACATCGCCCGTTTCATGGCAGTGGCGGGATAATTCGAAACGAACAACCTGTCCGCTGTCGCTTGCATCGCTCGAATGCCCCCCGAAGTCGGAGAGAACCGCGCCTGCGGGCCTTCGAGAGGGCGATCGGCCAGCAAACGACCCGGACCCGCAATGTCTTCGGCCGACTATTTTCCGGCGCGCTCCCAAGGGAGCGCTTTCCATCGCGAAGCAAAATAGCCGGCCTTCCCCCTCCTCCGCTGACACTCCGGCCCTTCGCTTCGCTGCGGGTGCAGGTCCGTCCCGTCCGCCGGCTTCCGTCGCCATGAAGGCCGCGAGGTCGCGGTCCAACCGGCGGAGCATCTAATGAGCGAGCATGACGACTACGAACCACAGCACTCGTCTTCACCCATCGACCAAGTCCTCACCGAACTCCAGCTCTATGGCTACCGACCCTTCGCAGATGAGCCTGATCCTCGACCGCTTCCAGAGGGGCACTGCGTCGCCGGCGCGATCGCTGACATCTTCGACGCCCTCATCGTGGCACTGCAAGACAGTCGCCTCGAGCCCGATCTCGACGATCTTCTGTGGTCGACCGTCAACATCTTTCACCGCGCCGCAGATCGAATCGAGCGCGAACTCGACCACAACGAGCAGGCGCAACGCCGCAGCCAGCGTGAGCAAGACGGCAGCGAAGTGAAATCCGTCGAGCTGGAACACCTGACAGCCGAAGGGCAGACGCTGATCGAACGCCAATGCGCCTTCGAACTGATGCGTGATCAGGCCGCGGAGCACTACGAGCGCCACACCGGATCAAGTTGGCGACCGCGCAGCGGATCGATGGTCAACCACCGCAACCTGACCTCTGCGCTGATCGACAGCCGCGACTTTCTCAGCGCCAAGAAACGCGCCTCGCAGGAAGTCCTTCTGCCACCTGGCCCGAAAATCGCCTTCACCGCTGGGCTCGACTTCAATGACCACCAGCTGATCTGGGCCAAGCTCGACCAGGTCCACGCCCGGCATCCAGACATGGTCTTGATGCACGGGAAATCGCCGAAGGGTGGCGAAAAGATCGCCTCCTGTTGGGCAGACCATCGCAAGGTACCCCAAATCGGCTTTGCCCCTGATTGGACAAAGCATGCCAAAGCCGCCCCGTTCAAGCGCAATGACGCAATGCTGGAGTTGCTGCCGATAGGCGTCATCGTCTTTCCCGGGACCGGAATTCAGGACAATCTTGCTGACAAGGCAAAAAAGCTCGGCATCCCAGTCCTCGACTTCCGCCCCAAGGGAGGCGGCGCGTAAGCGCTGCCCGCCCCTACCCTTTTTTCGATTGTACGATACGGCCGCGATGGGGCAGCGCGGCGCCGCCCGTCTTATGCGATACTCAAGTCCGCGCCCTAGCAAAGGCGCGCGACGCCGTCACGCTTGCCGTCAACGTTTCAGCTGCGTCGCAACTGGCATCACAGCTGCGAATAACGACGCCTGTTCAACCGAACAGGGGCTGGATCTGGGCGAACTCACCGAACAACCGGCGTGGGCAGGATGCTTGTTTCTGACCGGCCGTCGCATTGTTAGCGTTGTCGCTGACACGGCATGGCGCGACGCACAGCTCGAATCCACCACGGCGTGCCGTCTCGTTCCAAAGATCGCGGATATCCGGCGATGCACGTCAGCCGTGACTTGAGCCGTGTCTTAAGCGCGGTGCTGACAACAGCTTGCGACTCGCGATGCCTGTACAGAGGAGCATCGACGCCGCTGATCGTCGTAGCCGGGATTTCGCCAGCGACGGTATCGCCAGGTTCTCCGTTGATGTCTCTATCTGGTGGGCCGCTCCAAACGGCCTCTTTAATGGGCTGATCTGGCCGAAGGTCGGCTGCGCCTCGATCGCCTAAGCCGCAATGGCGCCGATCGACTTTCTTCCCCTGCCGGCTACGCCGTCATTCCTCGCCAAACAACAAAGTCGCCTGGCTGCCATCCTCCGCTGGCGCTGCGGTCGCAAGCGATGCGGCGTCGATCGCCCCCGGCCCGCCGATCGCCATCGAGGCCGCAACGGTGCGGGCTCGAAACAGAGTTCAAGGAGAAAACTCATGGCGATAATCGGAACCTTCAAGAGGGCCGGCAACAACGAGTTCACCGGCGAAATCGTGACCCTCTCGCTCCAGACCAAGAACGTCCGGGTCGTGCCCGAGACCAACCGCTCTGGCGACAGCGCCCCCAGCCACCGTGTCTTCGTCGGGCAGGTCGAGATCGGCGCCGCATGGTCCAAGCGCTCCAATGACGGCCGCGACTATCTCGGCATGAAGCTGGACGATCCGAGCTTCACTGCTCCGATCTACGCCAACCTCTTCAACGATGAGGAAGGCGAAGGCTTCAGCCTCATCTGGTCCCGCCCCAACGGGCGCCGCAACGCCGAGTAAGGGCCCGACCAAGGCTCCGCCCGGACGAACAGGGCGGGGCCGATCTCCTTTCATCCGACAAGTTGAGCGCAGTCGCTGCGCAACGAGCTCCGTCGGACTGTGGGGCGACTACCGGTCGTGTTCGCGACTGGCGACTTCATTCTTGCATGTTGCCTCGCCGATCATCGAAAATTCGCGGTGCTTCCCGCGTCAACTCACGGTGCCGATTTTCTGATCAACTCGCAAGGCTCCACATTCAGCGCAGTGGCGATCCTCCCAAGAACACTGATGCTGGCCGAGACCCGAGCGCGCTCGATCGATCCCACGTAACGCATGCTCAGTCCAGAGCGGGCGGCCAGTTCCTCCTGCGTCACGTTCTGGTCATGGCGCAGACGACGCATGTTGGCCGCCATGATCTCCTTGAGATTCATGACGGATTAGGGACCAGAAAGGGAACTATCGTTCTAGGAATGATCGTTCCTATTCGCTATGATTGGTGCTCGATCTAAAGGACGGCTCCTTCGAGATCGCGATCGAAATATGAACGGTCAAATACCATGCTTAAACCGCTGCTCGATCCTGATGTCGCCGACATTGCGCCGGATGCCCCGGTCCTGACCGGCTATGACGAGGAGCGTCTGCTCACCTACATTCGCCTGCTTGATGCGGCAGCGGAAGATGCCGATTGGCAGGAGGTGGCCAGGATCGTCTTGCATATAGACCCGGAGCAGGAGCCGGAACGAGCGTTCCGGTCCTGGGAGACCCATCTTGCTCGCGCGCGATGGATGACGACCAGCGGCTACCGATATCTTCTCGCTGGCGGCGCTCCGCACTGACGCGACCGGCGCTCCACCTTGCTGAATCGGCATAATGGTTTGCCGATTCTCCAACTATCCAACTTCCTTATCCCCCTGAATGTTGACGCCGACGCCTCACATCCGGGTACGCGGAGAGGACAGGAGCAGTGCAAGGCGATTGGACCGATCCGGCGGCGTATGCACATATGTGCAGCTACCAGGCTACGGAGTTCGCTGCCGAGTATCTGATCCGGAATGACGAATTCGTGGCAGAGTGCAGCCAGCTTGCATCGCAATCCGCTGGTTCTGGAGAACCTGCCGGTCAGCCCGATCTCGCCGCCCGTTGGGGCGCGCGATTTCAAAACTGCCGCTGCCGGACTTCCGAAAGCTGACAATATCATCTGGACGGAACAGGCCTCGCCGCGCGTGCTCCGGGTCATGCGGGTACCTGCATCCCACCAGACAGTTCAACCTTCCAGCCTTGGCGGAGCCAGCGTTTGGCCGCAGGACGAAGGCCTTCACATTATTTGGTCTACCTTAATTGGGAAAAGTCATCTCGTCGCTGACGACCGCGCCGGTGAATTCAACGCTATCCTTCTGCCGCTCGACGCTGCATTCGAGACGCGGCTCGATGCAGCGCGCCGGTTCTGGCGCGCACTGAACGGCCGGGCAGCCAGTCCATCTTACGGCGCGCTGCCGCAACAGACCAAGACCAGGCATATCCTCAATTTACGCGCACATGATGGTCAACGCACGGGTGCAACCTATCGTCAGCTCGCGGAGGTGCTGTTTTCGCAAGAGCCGATTGTGCCGCGAGATTGGCGTGATCATCATCTCCGCCACAAGGTCCGAGCTATCTTACGCCGTGCAGCTTTTTTTGTCGCCGGCGGCTATCGCGATCTTCTCTTCTACCCCCACAACCGCAGCGAAAGGTCCGGCCGCCGAAGTCCTTCTTCGGGGTAGCAAAAACGCACCCCCCCATCTTTGCCCTCCCTCGCCTTTCCTCATTTCGATCATGGTCCACTTCGCGCGTCCCGGCAGGCCAGGACGACAGCAGAACCGAATGGAGATCGAGCGATGTCGAAGGGTCCCGCGGACGCGCCCCAAAAGTATTTGCGCACGAAGGAGGCAGCACCCATCGTCGGGCTCTGCGCCCGCACACTCGAAAAGCACCGGACCTACGGCACCGGCCCAAAATACCGAAAGGTCGGCGGGCGCGTTCTCTACGACATCAACGACCTGCACGCCTGGATAGACCTGGGCGCACGCACCTCCACCAGCGATGCCAACGCGACCTATGTTCCGCCGGCAAAACCCCATGCAGCCCGCGCGCCCGCCTATGTCGGCAGGCGCGACCGCAGCTCCTGATCTGTGGCGCACCGAAATGCCGTATCGCGAGACCGTTCAGCAGCAATTTGCGCTGCCTCATGTCCCCTCATCCGGCTTCCCTCCACCCGGCACGCGGGACGTTGTGGCCTGGCAGCTCGTCTTGATGGTGAAATCCGGCCGCCTGACACCGATCCACTCTCATGCGGGCGAAGAATCGACCTGCGTTGAGGCGGCAAGTGTGCACGGCATGGCAACGATTTGGAACGCTGCCATCCTGGTCTGGGCTGCGTCGCAAACCATCCACGCGCAAGCCAGGAGATTGCAACCGCGCCGCCTGGTAGCGGCGAAACAGCAGCAAACCCTGATCTTCATGTCGCTGCGTAAACGGCGGCATGTCCACAGCCGGATAGCCGCACGCGAGCAGCCGAGTCCATACACGGCCAAGCGTCGTAAAACTTGCCTGCTGCGCCCCGGGATCGAGTCATGAGCAAGCGCACAAAGATCATCGCCACGATGGTTGGCGGCGTAGTGCTCGCCGCGGCGCCGGCATGGATTAGCCATCCGCCGCTGTCCATCTGGAACGCATCGGCGAGCATCCCCGTCGGGCTCTACCGCGTCCAGCCGGCCGACAAAATCGGTATTGCCAATATCGCCGTCATCATGCCGCCCGAGCCATTGGCGGCCTTCATGGCAAGACGCGGGTATCTGCCGAAAAATGTGCCGCTCCTGAAGCGTATTTTGGCACTGGGGGGCGCAACCGTCTGTCGCCAAGGCACAACGATCATCGTCAACGGCAAGACGTATGGACATGCGCGCGAGCGTGACGGTCGCGGTCGACCCCTGCCCATCTGGCAGGGCTGCCGCGACATTGCCGAGGCGGACGTCTTCCTTATGAACCCGGGTGCAGCCGACAGTTTTGACAGCCGCTATTTCGGCCCGCTCCCGCTCTCATCAATCGTTGGCCGCGCGCTTCCCGTCTGGACCACGGAGCCCACCACTCCGGTGCTGGAATTCACCAACGATCCCCTTGCTAGCGAGCCGTGACGGCTCGGTTCGACGTGCACTAACACCCATGAAAGGAGCACTGCAATGACTCAGATCGGAATATTCACGCGCAACGATGACGGCTTCTTCGGCAATCTCTCCACGCTAACGATCGAGGCGAAGATTGCCATTCTGCCTGCCGAGAAATCCAAAACCGAAAACGCGCCCGACCATCTGATCTATTGCGAAGGGACGGCGGTCGGTGCGGCTTGGGACCGCGCCGGAGACAAGGCTGGGGATTACCTCTCCGTCTCAATTGACGACCCGTCCTTTACGCAGCCGATCCGCGCCAAGCTGTTCCGGTCCGATGCAGAGAACAGCGTCTGGAGCATGCACTGGAACCGATCATCGAAGCGCGACGGGCGAGGCTGAACAAATGCTTCTGGAGCCCTTCGACGAATCTTTCTCGCCAATCCTTTTGATCCATTGGGCGCCGGTTAAACCCTTCGACCCGACCGCCCGCGAGGCAGCCCACAGAGGGCCGGACACTTGCTTGTGGCTCCGGACGCAGATTTCATCACAGTTTTGGCAAAGCCGGTTCGATCGGCGAGCCCCTGCCCTTAACGGAAGCGAACACCGTCGCAGGCTGGCGGCGCATCGGTTCTGCGGTCTGCGGGATGCAGCCCACAGAGGCATGACGACGTTTGCCGCATGTGTCATGCTCGGCTTCGTGGCGCCCGAAACTGTTGCAGCGGCTTCCTCTGCTGGTGAACGGCCGGCGCACTCCGAGTCGACGATCTTGTCGGCAGGCCCGTGGTCGCGGCATATCCGGGAAGCGTCAAAACGCTTCGCCATTCCAGAGCGGTTGCTGCGCGGCGTCATGCATGTTGAGAGCGTCGGCGATGTTCGTGCGCTTTCAAGCAAGGGCGCAATGGGCTTGATGCAGATCATGCCGGCGACCTGGGAAGAACTGCGCATCAAATACCGTCTCGGTGACGATCCCTATCAACCGCGTGACAACATTCTTGCAGGTGCAGCATATCTTCGCGAAATGCTCGACAGCTTCGGGCGCAGCGGCTTTCTTGCCGCTTACAATGCCGGTCCTGGTCGGTACAGGGAACATCTCTCAACCGGCCGGCCGCTGCCACGCGAGACGGTCGACTACGTCAGGAAACTCGCGCCGCTGCTCGATGGTGCAGTTCTCAGTCCGCGGCGCGCGCGGCAAAGAAGGGGCAGAGCCAGCTCACTCCGTGCAACGATCTTTGCGCATCCCCATGACATTCGGAACGCCGCTGCATCGGATGGCAATGGTTATGCCGAGACGATCTTTGCGGCGATTCATTCGTCCGCGATGCGGTCGCCAATGGGCCATCCTGTTGCGGACCTGACTGCGATCGAGCCACGGCCGGGTGAAACCGATTTCCAATCGAACCACGCTGTTTCCGGCCTATTCGCTCAGCCCTCTTTAGTCATATCGCGATGATCGCCACGTTCCTCCTCAATTCCATTCCGGCCTGTTCCGTCGCGGAAATTGCGGCGGAAGGGTTGTCCGCAGATGGGGACAGAGAGAGTGGCAGGATAAAGGGCCGCGAGGTGCGGCTCGGATCGGCCGATTGTTTTCCTTACAATTTTCGACTCATTTCGCGATGTGCTGCCACAATCAGCGATGTGCGCTATTCCCATTTTTTCAGTCTTTCAATGGAAACCGCACCTCGTGGCCGCCTAGCATGACGCGTGACGATAGCTTTCGCGTCCGCCCGGGTCGTATCCGCTCCCGCGCCGGCCAGCGCGCACGACCCTTCATCTTCCAGGCTCTTGCGGCCACACAGCGCGCCGGCGGTCACCTTACACGCGAGGGTCGGATCACCTCCCCGCGAGCTTCAACGTTTGGCCGCGGCAGATCAGCGAGCATCCGCGCCAGTCGCCTCATCTCTGACCGCTCACGCGGCGCCGTCGTCAAGACCCGTGTGGTGCGGCAGTTCAGAGGGTCTGCGCCACTCGCCACCCATCTCAAATATCTTCGCCGCGAAGGTGTTACACGGGATGGTGAGAAGGCGAGGATGTTCGGCCCTGACACCAAAGAGGCAGATCATGACGCCTTCTGCGATCGCTGCAAGGACGATCGGCATCACTTCCGTTTCATCGTTTCACCGGACGACGCAATGGAGCTCGGCGAGCTCAAGAACTTCACTCGTGACCTGATGGTCGACATCGAGCGCGACCTCGGCACGAGGCTTGACTGGGTAGCCGTCGATCACTGGAACACCAAACATCCGCACGTTCACATCCTCGTTCGCGGCGTTGCCGACGATGGCGAGAGTCTTGTCATCTCGCGCGACTACATCCGCCAGGGCATGCGCGATCGGGCGAGCGACATTCTCACCCAGACGCTTGGGCTCCGCACCGACCTCGACATCCGCCAGGCCATCGAGCACCAAGTCGACACTGAGCGCTGGACGCAGCTCGATCGCCAGCTTGCTCGTGACGCCGACCGTCATGGTATCATTGATCTCGCGCCACACCCTGATCGCCATCCCGACCAGTTCCTGGGGCTCAAAGTCGGCCGGCTGCGGCAACTGGAACGCCTGGGTCTCGCGAACGAGATCCGTCCCGGCCAATGGATGGTGGTCGAAGAGGCCGAGGCCACTTTGCGCGCCCTCGGTGAACGCGGCGACATCATCAAGCGCATGCACCGCAGTCTCACCGTGCATGGGCTAGAAAAGGGGACAGCCGACTACGTGCTGGCCGCCGAAAAAATTGATGCGCCCGTGATCGGCCGACTGCTCGAACGCGGCCTTGATGACGAACGGCGCGGCGCGGCCTATGCCATCGTCGATGGCATCGATGGACGCACGCACCACATTCGCTTCCATGATCCTGATGCGGCGGGAGATTCCGACCCGGGCTCGGTCGTGGAGTTGTGTCGCGATGCGAGTGCAAATGGCGGTGGCCGGGTCACGCTCGCCGTCCGCTCCGACCTCTCAATCGAACAGCAGGTCCATGCTTCCGGCGCGACTTGGCTCGATCGCCAACTCGTTGCACGCGAGCCCGCCGAATTCGGTGACGGCGGCTTTGGCAAGGACGTAGGACAGGCACTGCAAGATCGGGTAGATCACCTTGTCAGCCGCGATCTGGCCAGGCGCGAGGGACAGCGCGTCATTCTTGCCCGCAATCTGATCGATACACTACACGATCATGAGGTGGAATCGCTTGGTGCCCGCATCGCCGCCGAGACGGGCCTGTCATTCACGAAGGCTCCCAACGGCAATCATGTGGCTGGGATTTACCGGCGGCGTTTTTTGCTGGCTTCAGGCCGGCTCGCGATGATCGATAATGGACTCGAATTCAAGCTGGTGCCCTGGTCGCCGTCGCTCGAAAAGCGATTGGGTAATCAAGTTACCGGGGTCGTGTGCTCAGATACGGGGGGCGTGGATTGGAGCCTGGGAAAGAAGCGCGGCATCGGCTTATGATGGTTACACGCGTATGCTCTATCCTGATGCTGGGAAGCCGGCACGGTCCGTCGCACATCCTCTGTTTGTACCTGCACGGTGAAGCGCCAAATGGGCTCGTAAAAAACAGGGACGTTGCGAATCCTCAATCAGTCCGCGGTCAGCACGACCTTGACACTCTGAGTGCGGTCGGCGGCAAGTCGGAACGCATCGGGGGCGGAGGAAAGCGTGCGCTCCGCCGTCACCAGCTTCAGGACGTCCACCTCCCGCGACACAATGAGGTCGACTGCGCGACCGAACTCGCTGCCGAAGCGGAAGGTGCCTTTGAGGTCGATCTCCTTGGCCATCACCGCATTGGCGGGCAGCGGGATCTGGCCACCGGGAAGATTGCCGACCTGGACCACCGTGCCGCCGCGCCGGACGCTGGCGATTGCCGCGGCAAGGCCTGCGGCAGTGCCTGAAATCTCGAACGCCACGTCAAGCGAACCGCCGGCGGCGAGCGCCTGGAGCTCGCCGTCGCCGCTGGCAATGTCGATCGTCCTGTCGGCACCCAACCTGCCGGCGAAGGCGAGCGGCGCGGCGGCGATGTCGGCGACGGTCAGTTCAGCGCAGCCGGCAAGCCTGGCCGCGAGCATGGTCAAGAGACCGATGGGGCCGGCACCGAACAGGATGACGTTGCGGCCCCTGATGTCGCCCGCCCGCGCGACGGCGTGCAGGCTGACCGCCAACGGCTCGGCAAGCGCCGCCGCCTGGTAGGCCACATCAGATGGAACCTTGAAACATTGCGCGGGCTTGGCGTCGAACAGACTGGCGAAACCGCCCTGCATATGCGGCGTCTTCGATGCCGAGCCCATGAAATAGATGTTCTCGCAGAGATTGGCGCGGCCTTCCAGGCATCGCGCGCAATGCCCGCACCAGCGCGACGGATTGACCGCGACGTGGTCGCCGACGCCCAGGCCGGGTGCCGCGCCATTGATCTCGACGATTTCGCCTGAGATTTCGTGGCCGAGGACAAGCGGCGAGGTCACCACGAAATCGCCGGTACGGGCATGGCGGAAATAATGCAGGTCGGAGCCGCAGATGCCCCCGGCCTCGAAGCGCACCCGCACCATGCCTGGCGCCAGCGGTTCGAGCGGACGCTCCACGACGCGCAGGTCCTGCGGGCCGAACAGCGTCGCGGCAACCACCTGGCCGCTCACCGGATCAAGCCCATCTCGGTCGGCAGCCAGAGCGTGATGGCGGGTATGAAGGTGATCAGAAGCAGCGCCACGATAAGCGGCACCAGCCACGGCAGGATCGCCATGGTGGTGCGCTCGACAGAAAGCTTGGCGACACGTGACAGCACGAACAGCACCATGCCGAGCGGCGGGTGCAAAAGCCCGATCATCAGGTTGAGCGTCATGATCAGCCCGAAATGCACCGGGTTGATGCCGTAGACGGCGGCAACCGGCAGCAGGATCGGCACCAGAATCGTGATCGCGGCGATCGTATCGAGGAAGCAGCCGACCACCAGCATCAGGATGTTGACCAGGATCAGGAACACCCACTTGTTTTCGGTGAGCGCGAAAATGAAGTTCGAAAACAGCTGCGCTGCCTGGCTGACGGTGAGCAGCCAGGCGAAGATCGATGCGGCGGTGACGATGAAGAGCACCGAGGCGGTCGTTTCGATCGTGTCGAAGCTGGCCTTGGCAAGCAAACGCAGCGTCATCGTGCGGTAGCGCACCAGCCCGAGGAAAAGCGACCAGATGACAGCCGCCATCGCGGCTTCGGTTGGCGTGAACCAGCCCATCGTCATGCCGCCGATCAGGATGACCGGCGTCATCAGCGCCATGACCGCGGAGAAGTCGAAATACCAGTCCGCCGCGACCAGCACCAGCAGCGCGATGCCGACCGCGATATTGATCGACAGGCCAAGCTGCACAAGCACGTAACAGCCAATCGGAAAGGCAGCCACCACCAGCACCTCGCCTGCTGCTTCGGCGAGCCGCCGAAGCTCGAAAGGTGTGTCGGAACCCCAGCCGCGACTGTAGGCAAAGATGGCAACCGTAATCATCATCAGCACGGTCATGACCACGCCGGGCAGGATGCCGGCCATGAACAGCGCACCGATCGAGACATTGGCCATCATGCCGTAGATGACGAAGGGCAGCGAGGGCGGAAAGATCGGCCCGAGCGTGGCGGAAGCGGCGGTGACGCCGACCGCGGCGTCGATAGGATAGCCGTGGTCCTTCATCGCCTTGATCTCGATCGTGCCAATGCCGGCGGCGTCGGCGAGCGCGGTGCCCGACATGCCGGAAAAGATCACCGATCCGATGATGTTGACCTGCGCCAGGCCGCCCTTCATCCAGCCGACCAGGGCAAGGGCAAAGGAATAGATGCGCCCGGTGACGCCGGCGATGTTCATGAGGTTGCCGGCCAGGATGAAGAAGGGAACGGCGAGCAGTGGAAAGCTCTCGACCCCGGCGATCATGCGCTGGGCCGCAATGATATCGGGCGCCACGCCGTAGATGACGAGGTAAAGGATCGAGGCGGCCGCCATCGAAACGGCGACCGGCACGCCGATGAGCATCAGGACAAGAAAGCCCCCTACCAGAAGCAGCATCGCTCAGACCCCCGCCGTCTCGAACGCCCCGGGACGCTCGAGCACCGAATAGCCGCGCCTGTAATTGCCGATGAAGACCTGGATCGAGCGCAGAAGCATCAGCACGAAGCCAGCCAAGACGGCGTAGAAGAACCAGCGCCGCGGCAGGTTGACTGTGACCATGCGCTCATGCGCCACGATCGTGACGTAGCGCCACATCAGCCATGTTCCGTAGGCGAAGAATGCAATGCGGATAATATCGACGGCGAGCGCCAGCCAGCGGCCAACGCGCTCCGGCAGATAGTGGTAAAGCACATCGACATGGATATGGCGCGAAAGGCGCACGCACATGGCGGCGCCGAGAAAAACGACGACGACGAGCGCGTTGATGGCGATCTCCTCGGTCCAGGCAAGGCTGTTGTTCAGCGCATAGCGGGTGAAGAACTGCAGGAAGACACAGACGACCATGCCCCAGAACACGGCAAGCGTGATCCAGTCCTCGATACCGTGGTCCGACAGGTCGACGTGTACCGGCACCTCCTCGAAGGCGTGGGCGATCTCTTCGACGGTGATCTCGGTGTGGTGTTCCTCGGCCATTGGCGCGGGCTCCCGAAGCTGGTGGTCGTCAAGGATTGGAAAGGCCGTCCGGCACAATTTCAAGCCGGACGGATGGGCAGGTTAAAGCGGCGAATCCGATTGCCGCCCTATCCTCTTGATTGAGCATCCGATTTCCCGATGCCCTATTTGATGGCGCGGATCGCTTCCCAATCGGCCTTGTTGTAGCCGAATTCCTCGAAGGTGACCTTCTCCAGCACATTCTTCTCGAAGTCGGCACGGTCGACATCGGTTACGCTGATGCCGCGGTCCTTGAATACCTGCACCAGTTCCTTTTCGCGGGCGACGATCTTCGCCGTGGCGCGGGCGGCAGCCTCCTGCATCACCTCGGTGAAGATCTTCTTGTCCTCGTCGGAAAGCGAGGCCCAGCGCGACGCCGATATGATGGTGTTGAGATGATCGACGATATGGCCGGTGAGCACGATGTTCTTCTGCACCTCGTAAAATTTCTTCGCCTCGATGGTGGTCAGCGGGTTCTCCTGGGCCTCGACCGTGCCGTTCTGCAGGGCGAGATAGACCTCGGCGAAGGCAATCGGCGCGGTGTTGGCGCCGCAGGCACGCGGCATGGCTAGATAGGCGGGCACGTCGGGGACGCGCATCTTCAAGCCCTGCATGTCGGAGCACTTGGCGATCGGCCGGTTCGAGGTGGTCTGCCGCGTTCCATAATAGGTGGTGGCGGCGATGTGATTGCCGGTCTTGTCCTCGTAGCCCTTGGTCAGGGCCTTGTAGACGTCGCTCTTGGTGTATTTCAGCAGATGGTCGGCATCGCGGAAAGTGTATGGGAAATAGGTGACGCCGATCGGTGGATATTCGCGCGCTGCGAAGCTCGATCCGGAAATGATGATATCGACGGTGCCGAGCATCAGGCCCTGGTTGATGTCTGCTTCCTTGCCAAGCTGCGAGGCCGGATAGACGTCGATGGCGTAGCGGCCCTGGGTGCGCTTCTTGATCTCGTCGGCCGCCCACACGGATTCGGTGTGGAAGGGCTCCGTCGTCTCGTAGACATGTGCCCATTTCAGGACCGTTTCCGCCGAGGCCGACGCCATGGGTATGGCAATTGCGGCGATCGCACCGAGCAGAACTGCGTATTTTCTCAGCATCTAATTCCTCCCTGGTTGGATTTGACGGCCGGATCTCCCCCCGGCCAACTGCTATTCCGCAACCTCCTTGGCTGCGGCTCTCTCATCGAAATTGCGTGAGAATCTGATTTGCGACTGGCGCAGATGCTGCTGCATGGCGGCCTTGGCCCGCTCGGGGTCGCGCGCGGCAATCGCATCGCGCACGGCACGATGCTCCTTTGCCGCTATCTGCCAGGAATCGTTGGTCTCGAAATAGATCGACAGGCGTTCGAAGTACGGGTTCATGCGCTGGTCGAAGAGCTCGCCGATGAAGCGCACCAGCACCGCGTTCTCGAGAATGCCGGCGACTGCAGTATGGAATTCCCGGTCGAGCGTAATGGTCATCTTGTTGGGGTGACGCATGGCCTCCATCCGGCGCAGCACGTCGTCGAGCCGTTCGATATCTGCAGGCCGGACGTGGAGAGCAGCTTCGGCGGCGATCGCGCCTTCGACGAATTCGCGCGCGCGCAACAGCTCGAACGGGCCTTCCTCGATTTCGGGTTCGGAGGCGGGGGCGCTCGGCGGATCGGTGACGTAGATGCCCGAGCCGACGCGGATGCGTATGCGGCCTTCGACCTCCAGCGCTATCAGCGCTTCACGGACCGTCGGGCGGGAAATTCCGAGCTGGTCGGCCAGATCCCGCTCGGTCGGCAGACGGTCGCCGACGGAAAACTCGCCGGCATCGATCAGTTGCCTGAGCTGATCGGCGACCTGTCGGTATAGCCGGCGTGGTTCAACGGCCTGGATCGGCATGCGTGTTTAGTTCCCTCCCCGGCTCGCCCCTGGTACATTGGTCTGACCCATTGACCGCAAGCTTAGACAGACCATGCAGAGAGTCAAGCTCGACAGAACCGCGGCCCGCGCACCGGAAGGCGGCGGCATTCGGCAGGCATTCCATGCGTCAGCGCCGTCCTCCGCGAATGACCAGGACGTTCCCGGCGGCGACGAGGACGAGCCCGATGATCGCGTAAGCGGTCCAGGCATAGCCTTCCAGCGCCGTGGAGATCAAAAGCGCAAAGACGGGAAATATGACGGTCGCATAGCCGGCGCGGGCGCCGCCAATGCGTCCGAGCAGCGTCAGGTAGGCGGCGAAAGCCATGACCGTCGATATGACGGCGAGGAAGACCAGCGAGCCGATATAAGAGGCGGTCGTCGCGAACACGAACGGCTCACCGAGCAGGAAGGCCAGGAACGCCGACCACAGAGTGCCGTAGAGCATGCCCCAGGCGCTGGTTGAAACGAGCGGCAGGCCGCGGCGCTGGTTTGCGACGGAGACGAGATTACCGGCGCAGAAGCTCAGCGTGCCACAGAGGCACAGCAGAAGGCCCACCAACGTCCTGCCTGAAAGCCCGTTCGCGGCAATTTCGGGAAAGAACATCAGCGCTATGCCGGCGAAGCCAATAACGCCGCCGGCGAGAATGCGCGGCGCCGGGCGCTCGCCGATGACCAAGGCACCGAGCAGCATGTTGATGACCGAGGCGAGCGAGAAGACGACCGAGAGCAATCCGCTGACGAGATAGCCGGCGCCGTAATAGAAAAACAGGAAGTTCGATGAGAAGATGAGGATGCCGAGCACAGCAAAGCGCAGATGATCGGTGATCGGAAAGCGGAGCCGCCCGCCGGAAAAACCGGCCCAGGCAAACATCAGCAGCGTGGCGATGGCGAAGCGCCAGACCAGATTGACCTCGTTCGATACGCCGCTGCCGACCTGAAGTTCGATCGCGAACCACGATGCGCTCCAGGCGATGACCGTCAGCGCGTAAAGCCCGTAGTCGACGGGTTCGAAGGGGCGGTCGCGCGTCGTCGTGCGCTTTTCCGCGGTAGCCGGCTCCGGGGCGCCGTTTGGTTCTCTTGTTACCGACATGCTGGCCAAGACTCTTCCGCTCATAAGGCGCTTATAGACCAACCGTCCGCCTTCGCCGCTTCTGACCCCAGACGACGAGACCGAGCAACAGCAGTGCCGGGATGGCGAACCAATAGCGCGACGGCCGTTCCGCAGGGACTAGCACCTGATTGATTTCGTCGCCCGGCTGCAGGCCGAATTTGGCCGCCTGGCTGCCCAGTCGCACCACGCCGACCGTCACGTTATCGCCAAGCGCACTGACGTCCAAGCCCGCGGCCTTCAGGCGTTCGGCCGATGAATTTCCAGGCCCGAGTTGTAGTCGCACCAGCTTCGATATCTCATCGCCGTTGAGGTTCAGTGTCGTCAGGCGCAAGCGAACTGCGCCCCCCTCGGCTGTCTCGTCGACGATACGGCCGAGTTCGGAGGCAGGCACTGCCCGATAGGGTTCGCTCACCTGATCGAGCAAGAGTCCCGGCCTGAACAAGATGAAACAGGCCAGCAGCAACGCAATCGTCTCGTACCAGCGGTTGCGCACGAGCATCCAATTCTGCGTCGCTGCTACAAACGAGACCATGGCCAGCGTCGACGTCACCACCATCGCGACGAAGTCGAACGGACCTTCGAGATCGATCATCAGCAGTCCGGTGTTGAAGATGAAGATGAACGGCAGCAGGCCGGTACGGATCTCGTATTTGAAACCCTGAATCCCGGTCTTCACCGGATCGGCGCCGGAAATTGCCGCAGCAGCATAAGCCGCCAGCCCCACTGGCGGCGTCACGTCTGCCATCAGCCCGAAATAGAAAACGAACATATGGACGGCGACCAGCGGCACGGCAAGATCGTTCTGCGCCGCCAAATCGACGATGACCGGCGCCATCAAGGTGGCGACGACGACATAGCTTGCAGTGGTCGGCATGCCCATGCCGAGAATGATGCAGATCACCGCGGTGAACAAGAGCATGACGATGAAGCTGCCGCCCGAGATGAATTCGACCAGCTCGGTCATCACCAGCCCGATGCCCGTGAGCAGAACCGTGCCGACGATGATGCCGGCCGTCGCAGTGGCAATGCCGACCGTCGTCATGTTCCGTGCAGCGGCGGACAGGCCACCGACCAGATCGTCGAAACCGCGAAGCCAATGCCGTGCCAGCGCACGGTCCTTGCGGAAAAAGGCGGTGAGCGGCCGTTGCGTCACGATCAGCGCCATCAGGGCGACAGCGCCCCAGAATGCCGACAGGCCGGGCGACAGCTCCTCCACCATCAGGCACCAGATCAGCAGGATCACCGGCAGCAGAAAATGCAGGCCGGTGCGCGCCGTCTCGCCGAAATGCGGAATCCTTACGATCTCGCCCTCCAGATCCTCCAGCGGCAGGTCGGGATAGCGCGCACGGTAGGCGACAAGGCCGATGTAGACGGCGATCAGCGCGGCACTGATCATCCAGGTCGCGGCCGCGCCGAAAACGATCTTCGTCCAGCCAATGCCGTAATAGACAAGCCCTGCGAGGACGATGAAGCCGCATATGCCCATCAGCCCACGCAGCGCACCCTGAAATGCGGAGTGCGTGCTGCGTGACGGCAGGCCCTTCATCCCCGTCTTCATCGCCTCGATATCGACGATGTAGAACAACGAGCCGTAGGTCAGCAGCGCTGGGTAGAAGGCGTGCTTGACCACCTCGGCATAGGAGATGCCGACATATTCGGCGATCAGGAACGCGGCGGCGCCCATCACCGGAGGCATCAGCTGACCATTGACGCCGGCCGCACATTCGATGGCGCCCGCCTTGACCGCAGAATATCCGACCCGGCGCATCAGCGGGATGGTGAAGGTTCCGGTGGTCACGACATTGGCGATCGACGACCCAGAAATCATGCCGGTCAGGCCGGAAGCGACGACGCCGGCCTTGGCCGGACCGCCGCGGTATTTGCCGAGCAGCGAGAAGGCAAGCTGGATGAAAAAGCCGCCGGCGCCGGCGCGCTCCAGCAATGTTCCGAACAGAACGAACATGAAGACGACATTGGTGGACACACCGAGGGCAACACCGAAGACCCCCTCCGACGTCAGCCACATCTGCGAGGCTGCGCGCGATAACGTCGCGCCCTTGTGGCCAAGCAGGCCAGGAAGGTGAGGCCCGGCGAAGATATAGATCAGCATGATCGCCGCGATGACGGTGATAGCAGGCCCGACGGCGCGACGCGCGGCCTCGAGCAGGATGAGGACGCCGGCGATCGAGACGACCAGGTCAGCCGTAGTCGGAAGACCCGGCCGATGGGCGATATCGCTGTAAAAAACCAACAGATAGAGGGCGGACGCCGCCCCGGCGATGCCTAGCACCCAGTCGGGCGGCGGCACCCGGCTGCGCGACGAGGTCTTGAAGGCCGGAAACGTCAGCATCGCCAGAAACAGGGCGAAGGCCAGATGAATGGAGCGGGCGATGCCGTCGCTGACAACTCCAAAATTGAGCATGAACGGAAGGGGCGAGGCATACCAGAGCTGGAACAGCGACCATGCCAGCGATACGCCGAGGATCAGCTTCGCGGTGCGGCCGGTCGGCTTGCGCCCACCGGTGTCGGCCTCGGCGACGATCTCGCTGAGCTTGTCAATGTCGATAACGGGTTGGTCAGGCGCTGCCGCCCGCTGGCTTTGATCTGTCATCGTTCCCCACAATTATTTGCGATGCGAGGTGCCCGTTGCGCCTCGCATCGGAGGCCTCAGAGCCAGCCCTTTTCCTTGTAGTAGCGCTCCGCGCCCGGATGTACCGGCGCCGACAGACCGGTCTTGATCATCTCCTTGGGATCGAGATTGGCGAAGGCCGGATGCAGTTTCTTGAAGTCGTCGAAATTTTCGAAGACCGACTTCACCAGTTCGTAGACCACCTCATCGGGCGTGCTGGCGTTCGCCACGACAGTGGCGCGGACGCCGAATGTCTTCACGTCGTCCGGATTGTTGGCGTACATGCCGCCCTTGATGGTGGCGACTGAAAAGTAGGGATGGGCTGCTAACAGCGCGTCCACTGCCGGACCGGTCAGTGGGATGAGTTTGGCGCCACAGGCCGTGGTCGGATCCTGGATCGCGGCGGAAGGATGACCGACGCCATAGAAGAAACCATCGATCTTGTTGTCGCACAGCGCGCTGCCCTGCTCGTCCGCCTTCAGCTCAGCGGCAAGCGAGAAATCGCCGAGCGTCCAGCCAATCTGCTTGAGCAATTCCTCCATCGACGAGCGGGTGCCTGATCCGGGATTGCCGACGTTGAAGCGTTTGCCTTTGAAGTCCTCGAATTTGGTGACGCGGGCGTCCGGCCGCGCCAGCACGGTAAACGGCTCGGGATGAACGGAGAACACGGCCCGCAGATCCTTGAACGGCTTGCCGTCGAAATTTCCAGTCCCTTCATAGGCCTGGTACTGGACGTCCGATTGGGTCAAGCCGAAATCGAGGTCGCCGGTCTGGATGGAGTTGACGTTGAAGACGGAACCGCCAGTCGACTCGGTCGAGCATCGGATGCCGGTTTTCTGCCGGTCCTTGTTCATCAGTCGGCAAATGGCGCCGCCCACAGCGTAGTAGACGCCGGTGACCCCGCCGGTGCCGACCGTGACGAAGCGCTGCTCGGCTCCGACGGATGGCAGCGCCAGCAGCATGCAGGCCGCCGCGCCGATCAGGGTTTTCATCGAACTATACATGGTTGCTACCTCTCTGGTGGTTGTCCCGGCCCGTCGCCGATGACGCGTTGGAATTGGGTTGAGACGATCCGCGTCGTGCGGGTCAGGCCGCTGAAGCGATCGCAGCGTCGATCGCCTCACCGAGCCGTTCGACTATCCGATCGATATCCTGTTTGGAGATGATGAAAGGCGGCGCCACAAGCACATGAACGCCGCGCACACCGTCAATCGTCCCGGCCATCGGGTAAATCATCAGGCCGCGGGCCATTGCTTCGCGCTTGATGCGGGCGTTGAGTTCAAGCCTCTGGTCGAACGGCTCCTTGGTGGCGCGATCAACCACCAGCTCGATTCCCCTAAACAGACCCCGCCCGCGAATGTTGCCGACGTGATGGTGGTTATCGAAGCGTTGGTGCAGGCGTTCGTCCAGCTGCGCGCCCATTGCGCTGACGTTGTCGAGCAGACGGTCACGTCGGATGACCTCCTGCACGGCAAGGCCGGCCGCGGCCGCCATTGGATGCCCCATATAGGTATGCCCATGCTGGAAGAAGCCCGAGCCTTGGGCAAAGGCGTCGAAGATATGCCTGCCAAGCAGCACCGCGCCAATCGGCTGGTAGCCGCCGCCGAGCCCCTTGGCGACGGTCAGCAGGTCGGGAGCGATGCCGTCCTGTTCGCACGCATGCAGCGTGCCGGTACGGCCCATGCCGCACATCACTTCGTCGAGGATGAGCAGCACGCCGTAGCGGTCGCAGATCGCGCGAATGTGCTTGAAATAATCGGCAACCGGCGGCACGGCGCCGAGTGTGGCACCCACCACCGGCTCGGCGACAAAGGCGATGACCTCGTCCGGGCCGAGTTCGAGGATCTTGTCTTCGAGCTGCTGGGCGGCGCGCGCCGCATAGGCTTCGTCGCTTTCGCCATGCTTTTGATAGCGATAGGCGTAACAGGGGTCGATGTGATGGGTCTCGATCAGCAACGGCCTGAATTGGGCGCGCCGCCATTCATTGCCGCCGGTGGCGAGAGCACCGAGCGTATTGCCGTGATAACTCTGCCGGCGTGCGATGAGATGGCGCCGTTGCGGTTCGCCTTTCTCGACAAAATATTGCCTGGCCATCTTGAGCGCGGCCTCGACCGCCTCCGAGCCGCCGCTGACCAGATAGACATGGTCCAACCCTTCCGGCGCGTCCTCGACCAGCCGATCTGCCAAGCGCTCCGCCACCTCGGTGGTGAAGAAGCTGGTGTGGGCGTAGGCGATACGGTCAAGCTGGGTGTGCAGTGCAGCGATCACGTCGGGATGACCGTGGCCGAGACAGGACACGGCGGCGCCGCCCGACGCGTCGATATAGGACTTGCCCTCGGCATCGAACAGTTCGATGCCTTGGCCGCGAACGGCGACCGGCAGCGTCGAGTGGATGGTTCGATGAAGAATGGGTGTCATCGACGGTCCCTCATGGGCATTTTCTTCGGCGGACGTTGGTTCAGATGGGTCTTGAGGGCGGCGCCCTGCTCATCGAAACGTCGCAGCGACTCAACGGCGCCCTCGCCTGCCTGCCCTGCGACAAGAGCGCCGAGGACCTCCGCAACGATGAAAGCTGGCGTCATGGTGTGGAAAAAGGACGGGCTGCCCGTCGGCACGATGACCAGGTGATCGGCAAGCAGCGCCAAGGGCGCTACCCCGCTGTCGGTGACCGCAACGATCGGTACGCCGCGGCCGGCAGCATACTCGACAAGCTCGATGGTGAAGCGCGTGTAGGGCAGGACGCTGGCGGCGATCAGCACGTCGTCCTTGGTCGCGTGGGCCAGAGCGTCGCCGTCGGTTCCGCCGATGCCGTGCAGCAGCACCGACTTCTCGCCGATCAGCGACAGGATGTAATGCAGATGCCAGGCCACTGCGTGGCTCGAGCGCAGGCCGAGGCAATAGACACGCCTTGCCGCACTCAGCGCCCTGGCCGTGCCGACCAGACGGTCGATCGACCTGCTTTCGGCGAGATGGGCAAGTTGGCTGGAAATTGAATCCAGAATATCGGCCGCCAGCGCGTGGTCGCCCTTGAGCTTTTGGCTGGCCACCTGGAGGCCCGCCTTGCCGGCAAAACCGATTTCGCCGTCCCGGATCGCGGCGGCGTAGATATCGCGTACGGTCTCGTAGCCATCAAGGCCGAGATGCTGGGCCAGCCGCGTCATCGTGGCCGGCTGCACTCCCGCGTGCCGGGCCTGCTCGCGCATGGACAACAACGCGACATCATACGGCTTATCAAGGACATAGCGCGCGGCGGACCGAAGCTGCGCCGACATGCCGTCGAAGGCACTGACGATCTGTCCAGCAAGCTCTCCCTGATCCATGGATATTGCTAGCTCGCCAGACCAGCGATTGCAACGTCTGTTTCAGTGTGGTCAAAGATTGATTCATATGAATCTTGTCACTCACAGAGCGTCTCCATGAAGCCGGCCCATGGTCTCGATCGCGTCGCCATAGCTGTCGCGCCGAACGGGGGACGTCGCAGCAAGGCCGACCATCCGGCGATTCCGCTGACAACAGCCGAACTTGCGCGGACGGCCGCGGAATGCGCCGATGCCGGTGCGGCTATGATCCACGTCCATGTCCGCGACAGAAGCGGCAATCATCTGCTCGACGCCGACGCCTACCGCCAGGCGATCGCCGCCATCCGCGGTGCCGCCGGCGACCGCTTGGTAGTTCAGATCACTTCCGAAGCACTCGGTATCTATTCGCCGGCCCAGCAGATGGCCGTCGTACAAGATGTGAAGCCGCAAGCTGTCTCCCTGGCGCTTCGCGAAATCGTTCCTGATGCCGGATCGGAGCTCGCATTCGCGCGCTTCATGGCCTGGCTGCGCACCGAGGGAGTAGCGCCGCAGATCATCCTCTATTCGCCCGAGGAGGCCGTCAGGCTTTCGGACATGCAGCAGCGCGGACTGATCCCCTGGGCAAGCACACCGGTTCTCTACGTGCTGGGCCGCTACACGCCGGGACAGACGTCCGTTCCTGCCGATCTCCTGCCATTCCTCGCGGCGAACACGCCGCGCTTCGACCATTGGAGCGTCTGCGCCTTCGGCCGCAACGAAGCGGCGTGCGTGATCGCCGCCGCGTTGCTTGGCGGCCATATCCGGGTCGGCTTCGAAAACAATCTCTTCCTTCCGGACGGCAGAATAGCTTCGTCCAACGCCGAACCGGTAGCGACGGTCGCACGCATACTCGCCGACTGCGGCGTCAAGATCGCCTCGGCCGCCGAGTTGGCGGCTCAATGGAACGCGCCGTTTCGTTCCATATGACAAACCAAAGCCTATTTTCGGCGGCAAGCTCGCGTAAGGCATAGAGAGGCGGCTGCAATGTCATCGCCACGGAAGAACGACGTGTCCCCGCCTACGGCGCGGCGATTGCAACAACAGTGCCGGTCGTTGTAACCATTCCGGCCGCTTGATTTTGGAGGAGACGCAGCATGGACCGATTCACCGGCGGGTGCCTGTGTGGCAACGTCCGAATTGTCGCGTCGGGGCGCCCATACCGGGTCGGCCTTTGCCACTGTCTCGACTGCCGCAAGCATCATGGCGCCCTTTTTCACGCTTCCGCGATATTTCCTGAGGATGCGGTGACGATCGACGGCGAAACACGCGACTATGCCGGGCGGTTTTTCTGTCCGCGCTGCGGCTCGACGATTTTCGGACGCACCGCCGACGAAATCGAAGTGAACCTGGGATCCCTGGATGCGCCTGACCAACTGATGCCGACCTACGAAAGCTGGATCATCCGTCGCGAGTCCTGGTTGCCGCCGTTTCCGCTCACCAGACGATACGAGCGCGATCGTGACGCCACGGGTCGCTTTGAGGAATAGGTCGCACGAACGGTGCGACGGCGCCGGCGCGTCACTCCGGAAGGCCGGCCTTGCGGAAGCCGTCAACGAAATGCTCAAGCGTCGCAGCGTCGCGGAATGGCTCAGTCGCGGCCCAGTGGCGGATTGTGAAATGCGGGTTGCCGACGAGGAACAGTTCGACCTCCGCACGCGCCTCGTCGAGCCGGCCGAGTTGGGCAAGGCTTGCCGCCAGGAAACGGCGTGAGCTTGTACGATAAGTCTCGTCCCTGCGCAGTGTCTCGACAGCAGCCTCGTATTCGCGGGCCTGCCCGAGTGTCAGATAATACCAACTTGCCGGAAACGGGTTCAGCCGGAAGGCCTTGCGGATGTGCTCAAGGCCCTCCTCGACCTGCCCCGCCAAGATCGCGATATCGGACAGTGCCGCCCAGGCATCGGCCTCGTTCGGGTCGAGCTCGATGGCCTTGGCGAATTCCGCATCCGCCTCGGCGAAGCTGCGCTCATAGGCAAGCAGGTAAGCCAAGACCCAGCGGCAGCCGGCATCGTTGGGATCGATCGCCACGGCTTTGCGCGCCAGCTCCAAAGCAACGCTACGGGACGTTTCGGTTGGTCCGCCGGAATGCACCCATCCCATCCAGTGGTTCATGGCAAGCCAGCGATAGGCCTCGGCATATTCCGGATCGACCGAAACCGCGCGGGTGAGCATCAGATGCGCTTCCCGCGCCGTCTGCGGCGAATCATCCATCAGCTTGCGCGCGCGCACACACAGATCGTAGGCCTCGAGATTTTTGGGCCGATTGCGCGGCGGTGGTGCGCGTAGCCGGCCGAGCAGCGCCTCGACGATCTTGCCGGTGACCTCGTCCTGAACGGCAAAAATATCTTCCAGGCTGCGATCGAAGCGTTCCGCCCATAGATGATCGCCACTCGCCGCGTCGACCAGTTGTGCATTGATGCGCACCTGCCCAGCGGCGCGTCTTGCGCTTCCCTCCAGCAGGTAGCGCACGCCAAGTTCCCCAGCGATCCCGCGCACGTCCATCGCCTTTCCTTTGTAGGCAAAGGCCGAGTTGCGTGCGATGACGAACAGGCCGGAGATCCTCGACAGGTCCGTGATCAGGTCTTCGGTCAACCCATCGGCGAAGGATTCCTGCTCGGGATCGTTGCTGACATTAACGAAGGGCAGCACGGCTATCGATGGTTTGCCGGGCAGTGGCAAAGGTTTTCGCTTCGCGCCGCCGAGCTGTTCGACGGCGCCCGTGAAGCGGTAGCCGATGCGCGGAACCGTGACGATCCATTCACCGCCGTCGGCGGCCGGACCAAGCAGCTTCCGCAGCAGCGCTATCTGGACGGTAAGGTTGCCCTCCTCGACGGCGGTGCCCGGCCACGCCGCGTCCATCAACTCAGCCTTGCTCAGGATTTCGCCGGACCGTCCGACGAGCGCCGCAAGCAGCTTTAGCCCGCGGTAGCCAACGGCAACGGGGACACCGTTCCGGAGGAGCGTTCCCGCGCCCGGATCAAGCGCGAACGGTCCAAAGGCAAAGCGCGATCCCTGCATACGGCGCATCTATAGCCCGTTTGGAAGTTTTGAGAACTATTTGGGAGAGCTTAATTACGGCGCTGTTCGTATCCTGCAGAATTCCTCCTCTTTCAGGTCGAGGGTCCTCCCAAATCGTATTGGACCTCAAACCATATGGAGGTTTGCCATGAACGATATTCCTACCTTTGCCTCGGGCCAGCATAAGGCAGCTCGGCTGGCGGAAGTGTCGCGTCGGCACCACAGCCTGGCGACGCTGCGAAACATTATCGCGGCCTGGCGCGAGCCGACACGCTTTCGCTGGGACCTCAAGCGATTGGCGGAGACCAATCCCCATCTGATCGACGATATCGGTCTGACGAGACGACAGGCCGAGGAAGAGATCGCCAAGCTGCCCTTCTGGCAGCGATAGGCGCTGCAAAGACACGGATCGCCAACGACCGGCGGCTGATGGCAGATGAAGACGAAGCCGCCGCCTCGAAACGATGATCACAGGCTAGTGGTCGCGGCGACAATCAACCCGCCCAAGACGGCAACATTGATGGTGAAGCCGGTACGAAGGGCTTCGCGTTCATAGCCGCTGTAGCGCCAGAAATTGAGCGCCATGAAAGACGCCGCGATGGTGAAGACGGCCAAAGCTGCGGCGGGAAAGGGTCCACCAAAGGCCCGTTGCGAGGCAAAAGCCGCCGCCGATCTCAAGCACCGATCCGGCCGCGAGAAGAGGCTTGGGAGCAGGAAAGCCCCGTTCGGCCAGGGACGCTGCAATCGCCCGGAATCTGAGGAAATGCTCGGCGCCTGCCCAGATAAAGACGCCGCCGAGCAAAACCACTCCGAGGTGGTGGAGGACCGCGATCATTCCTTGGTGCCGTCTTCGGTGTAAACCGCTAGCTCGTAACCGTCCGGGTCCGCAAAATGAAAGCGCCGGCCGCCGGGGAACCCATAAATCGGCCTGACGATCTTGCCTCCCGCTTGCTCGACACGCTTGACCGTTGCCGGCAAATCATCGGCATAGAGAATGACGAGCGGGCCTCCTCCGGACCTCGCTGGGCCAGCCGCAAAGCCGCCTGACAAGCGCCCGTCGTTGAACTCGCAATATTGCGGGCCGTAGTCAGTGAAGGTCCAGCCGAAGGCCTTTCCGTAGAAGTCGCGTGACCGCTGAATGTCTTTCACGTTGAATTCGACGTAGTCGATCCGTTGGTCGTTGTTGTTGCTCATGACGCATACCTCTCGTGTGATGTACGACGCCGAAAGATAAGCACGCATCTCGTTTGCCGGATTGAACAAAACGGCCATCGACGTATGAGCAGCAAACGGCGCTGCCGATGGCGATGCACGTGACATCACCCCTCATCTGCCCTCTTCGTTCCGGCCGGAAGAAAACAACCGATTCTTGCAACCGTTCTCGATTGGCAGACGTTGTCGGTCGTGCAGATTGTTGTCTCGAGCGACGGCCGGGCGCAGCCGCTGCGCCGTAGGTTCACCGCCGCTAATCCGAAGGGGAGCGAGATGAGCGATCCCGTCCCAGCGCAGGCAACGGGCACATTTCAGCAACGTCCAGTGTCGGCGCGGCTTCGCGGGACCTTCGCTTCGGTGTGGGTGCATCGAATGGACCCGGCGGGCTCACCGCCAATCGTCGTCATGCCCGACGCAACGATCGATCTGCAATGGATCGGAGGCAGCTTCCGAATTGCCGGACCTGACAAGGAGCCGCAGACCGAGGTTCTAGCGGCGGACGAGGTCGTGATCGGCTTGCGCTTCCATCCTGCCACGGCGGCGGCATGGCTCGGCGTGCCGCAAATCGAACTGGTCGGTCAGCGGCTGTCGCTCGACGATTTGTGGGGAGCGCGAGCTCGGCGCCTCGCCAGCCGCGTGCGCGCCAGCGACAATCTCGAAGATCTGGCCTGCTCGCTCCAACAGGTCGTCGCCGAGGAGATGGCCTCCGACGCCCCAGACGTTCCCATGCAGGCGGCATATCGCTTGATCGAGCGCGGTCCGCCACCCGACGCGCCTCTCGTCCCTTGGTTGATGCGCGCCCTCGAGATGAGCGAAAGGACGTTGCGCCGGCGCTTCGACGAGAGCTTCGGCTATGGCCCCAAGACGCTTGAACGTATCCTCCGCTACCAGCGCTTTCTGCGGCTTTCGAACCAATCGAACAGCACTACGGCCATCCTGGCAGCCGAGGCGGGCTATTCCGACCAGGCGCATCTTGTTCGCGAGAGCCGACGCCTGACAGGAAGCACCCCGCGACAGATTCATCACCTGCTGCACGGCGAGTGAAACCTCGGCGCGTTCTTCGACTTGGCGGCACGCTTTTGGCCGTTTTGTTCAAGTCTTCACTGTCGCCCGACTTTATCCTGGTGTCTCCGACAACCAGAGGAGACTGCCATGAAACCGCGCATTTCGGTTTTGACGATCGCTGTCGCCAACCTCGAGAGTTGCCTCGTGTTCTACCGCGACGGCCTCGGCTTGCCGACGGAAGGGATCATCGGCCGCGAATTCGAGCATGGCGCCGTCGCGTTCTTCACGCTGTCCGGCGGGTTGAAGCTCGCGATCTGGGCTCAGGACGACCTCGCCTACGACACCGGCGTGCCCAAAGCGCCGATCAGTTCGACCTCGTTCACAATCGGCCACAACGTTGTGCGCCGCGAGGAAGTCGATCAAGTGATGGATGAGGCCGCCCGTGCCGGAGCCGAGATCATCAGGCCTGCCCGGGACACGTTCTTTGGCGGGTATGCCGGATACTTCCGCGACCCGAACGGACACCTGTGGGAGGTCGTCTGGAACCCCGCCAACATACCGAGTGAGGATCCTCTTTAGGGCGGCGCGGACCTGCAGTATCGAACGGCGTTAGTCATCCCCAGTGCTGGCAAATTCTGTCGGCATCGGGGCGGGCGGCCATGCTTTCCCTGGCAAACGAAGCCAGCTCGACGGCAGTCCACCAGTCTTAAGGGGCTGATTGTGTAGCTTTATCCAGATTCGCCTCGCCTGCATGGCGCATCATGCGGCGGAAGCTCATTGAGATATGCGCCCGCCTTATGTGCCCTATGGACTCCCAGTCGCCGATCTCGGCGGCGGCAAGGACCTCTTCCATTTCGCGGCGGAACGCGGTGAATTCCTCGACAAGGCCCAATTGCGGCATCAGCTTCAGGACGACGCGCGCAACCTGAAAATACAGGCGCTCGCTGATCTCGCGCAGTGGCTGGTTGCCGGTCATCGCCGTGAGCTCGTAAAAGAAGTCCATGTTGAGGCGCAGGAAAGCGCGCTGGTCGGGATTGAGTATATCGGCATCGCAGCGCGCGATGAGCGCCCGTATCCGGTCGAGGTCGTCCGCCGTGCGCGGGATCGGTGAAAGCTTGCCGACGAGGAGCGCCAGCTCCAGGCGCAAATGATAGACCTGCTGCAATTCCTCGATATCGACGTCGGTGACGATCGTGCCGACGCCGTGGACGGATTGAACCAGACCCTCGGATTCAAGGCGCGCCAGGACACGCCGGACCGGCGTGCGGCTGATCTCGAATTCCTGGGCAAGTTCTTCCTCGGACAGACGGCTTCCTGGCGCATAGACGAGCAGACAGATGCGGTCGCGCAATATCCGGTAGATGCGCTCGAACCGCTCTCGCGCGGAGAGCGGGCGCGGCGGCGCGGCGGTCACCGTCGTGGGCGGCTTGGCCTTTGTCTCGATCGTCACCCAGCCTCCAGGACAGCGTGCAGGAATTGCCGTGTCCGCTCGTTCTTGGGAGCACCAAACAGTTCGCTTGGCGGCCCCTGCTCGCAGATCTTGCCTTGATAGAAGAAGCAAACGCGGTCGGAAAACTCCTTGGCGAAGCCCATCTGGTGGGTGACCATCAGCATGGTTAGATCATGCTCGCGGCCGATCTGCCTTATCACCTGCAGCACTTCGCCGACAAGCTCCGGGTCGAGCGCAGACGTCACCTCGTCGAACAGCATGATCTTGGGCCGCATGGCAAGCGCCCTGGCGATGGCGACACGCTGCTGCTGGCCGCCGGAAAGCTGTGACGGATAGTGGTCCTTCTTCTGGGCCAGACCGACCAGCTCCAGCAGCTCCGCCGCTCTTGCCTCGGCGTCCGCCCGCTTCATGCCGAGCACCGTTATCGGCGCCTCGATGCAGTTCTGCATCGCCGTCATATGCGGAAACAGGTTGAACGACTGGAACACCATGCCGATCTTGGCGCGGATTTTACGGATATGGGCGAGATCGGCGGGAACAAGCTTGCCGTTCCTCTCCATATGGGTCAGCGGCTCGCCTTCGACCCAGATGACACCGTCATTGATCGTTTCCAGCGTCATCAGCATGCGCAACACCGTCGTCTTGCCCGAACCCGACGGACCGATGACGGAGACTTTTTCGCCGCGCGCTATTTCGAGATTGAGCCCGTCGAGAACGGTTAACGTGCCGTAGCGTTTCGATACATTGTCGAAGCGGACCATCGGTTGTTCCGTCATCGCGTGGTCCTCCGGTTGAGCAGCTCTTCGAGGGAGCGGATGAGCGCCGCCGAAACCAGGCTCATGGCAAGGAAAAACAGGCCGACCAGCGTGATCGGCTCGGTGTAGCGGAACGTTTCGGAGCCGATGATCTTGGCAGTCTGCATCAGTTCCATCACGGCGATTGCGGAAAGCAACGGCGTCTCCTTGAACAAGGCCACCAGATAATTGCCGAGCGCCGGAACGATCGGCGGGATCGCCTGCGGGATGATGATGTCGCGAAACGTCGTCCAGGACGAGAGATTGAGCGCGATCGAGGCTTCCCACTGGCCGCGATGGATGTTGTCGAAACCGGCGCGATAAACCTCCGAGCAATAGGCGGCGTAGTGGATACCGATGGCCAGCACCCCGGCGGTGAAGGCGTCGAGCACGACACCGAATTTCGGAAAGACGAAATAGAGAAAGAATATCTGGATGAGCAGCGGGGTCGAGCGGATCAGCTCGACCAGCACCGAAATCGTCCAGCTGGTCCATGGCACGGCGATGCGGACGACCGCCAGCACCAGGCCGAGCGAGGCCGCAAGCGCAAAACCGATCAGCGTCGCCTCGATGGAAATGATGGCGGCGCGGGCGAGCACCGGCAGGATTTCCAGGGCAAATCCCCAATCCCAGATCATGCCGCCTTCCCCCGCGCCAGTCCGAGCGACGCCCGCCTTTCGAGAAGCCGCATGCCGATGGTCACAACCAGCGACATTGCCAGGTACATCAAAAGGACGAGGGTGAAGATCGGAATGGTCTTGAACGTGTTCTGGTTCATTTGCTGCGCCTTGAAGGCGAGGTCCGAAAGCGTGATCAGCGAAACCAGCGCTGTCGATTTCAGAAGCTCGATGAACAGATTGCCCCAGGGCGGGATCATCGCGACAAAGGCCTGCGGCAGGATGATCCGGCGCAACATCTGTGGGCGGCTCATGTTCAATGCCGTACACGCTTCCCACTGCCCGCGGGCGACGGACTGGATCGCGCCGCGCACGCACTCCGATCCGTAGGCGCCGACATTCAGGCCGAGTGCGAGCACTGCCACCACGAACGCGTTGATCGTGACGCCGAATTGCGGGAGGACGAAAAACAGCCAGAACAATTGCACCAGCGCCGACGTTCCGCGAAAGATCTCGACATAAACCGTGGCCAGCCATCTGAGCGGCGTTGGACCGTACATCCTTGCAAGTGCTGCAAGCACGCCCATGATAATTGCGAGCAGGCTGCCGAGGACGGCGATCTCGACTGTCAGGACCGCGCCTTGCAGCAGCCCCGGCATGAACACTCGGTAGCTTTCCTGTGTTGCCAAGGCGCCGATCACGACGAGCGCGATGACCAGCATGGCAACGAGCGTACGGATACCCATGCGATTCCCCCGGGGAAAAAGGGCGGCGCTTTCGCGCCGCCAGCAGTTGGGAACCTATTTGCCAGCACAGAGCTCTGCGGTCGTCTTGTTGGGGAGATAGTCCTTGCCGAAGCCGAGTGGCTCGACCAGCGCGATATGCTCCGGCGAACCGAGGAACTTCTTCAGCTCGGCGTTGAACGCCTCCTGCAGGTCGGTGTCTTCCTTGCGGAAGCCGAAGCCGCCATGACCTTTCACCGACTTGCCGGCGACCTCGCCGAAGGGCTTGGTCGATTCGACGCCGTCGGCTTTCTTGGCCATGTCCGCGATCGAAAGAGCGGTCAGTGCGGCAGCGTCGGCGCGGCCCGACTGGACGGCGGCGACCAGGCTGGACTGGTCGGGCAAGGAGACGATCTGCCCACCGGCAACGCCCGCTTCCTTGGCGAAGCCGCCTTCGACGGCGCCGGCCATCACGGCAAGCTTGAGATCCGGATTGTCCTTGATGCTGGAAAAATCCTTGATGCCTTTCGGATTGCCTTTTGCCACCAGCATAGCCTCGCCGATGCCGTAGGACGGCTCGGAGTAGTTGATCTCAGCGCAGCGCTTCGGAGTGATGAACATGCCGGCGGCGATGATGTCGAAGCGGCCGGCCTTGAGACCCGGAATGAGCGAGCCGAATTCGGTCAAAACACCGTCGACCTGCGGTATGCCCATCTTGGCGAGCACCGCCTTGGCGACTTCCGGCGCTTCGCCGGTCAGCTTGCCGTCTGGCGTGGCGTAACCGAACGGCGCCTCGTTGGCGAAACCGACGCGGATGTAGCCGTCCTTCTTGGCCCGTTCGAGGGTGGTTTCCGCGTGAGCGGACAGCGACGTCAATGACGTCGCGGCGAGCGCGATGCAGGCAGCCGCTTTCACGACCATGCGGCGCGATATCGATGATTTGAGCATGCTTTTCTCCCATTGAACAACTGTGGATGGTTCCCAGGGCGCGGCCTTCTTCGAGGTCGACGCCTGCTTGATCAGACGTATACAACTGCCCTAGACATTTCGCAAGCAGAGATATAGAAACCATGTAAATTCGGCGCTAATTCGTAGTTATCCAACAAACTTGACGTCGAGTTGTGCACAATTTCGCCTGGTTTGCCCATTTACAAGAGGGCAACAGCGTACCCAGAAGGCAGGACTTCGGTGGCGACCGCGAACGAGTTCGGGACATTCACGCAAGCGGAGTATGGGCAGCGCCTGGCCGGCGTGAAGACACGCATGCAAAAAGCCGGCTTCGATCTCGTCGTCTGTCAGGATCCAGCCAACATGTGCTGGCTGACCGGCTATGACGGATGGTCGTTCTACGTTCCGCAGTGCGTGCTCGTCCATCTGGAGGAGGACCGGCCGATCTGGTTCGGCAGGGCGCAGGATGCCAAGAGCGCACGCCTAACCACCGGCCTGCCCGAGACAAACATCGTGCCGTTCTCGGAACGGCTGGTGCAGCAGCCGGTCGAACACCCTTATGACGAACTCGCGCAACTGATCCGGTCGCGCGGCTGGGGAAAGGCCCGCATCGGCGTCGAGATGGACGCGCATTATTACACTGCGCGCTGCCACGCCCACCTTGTCGAGGGGCTGCCCGACGCGCACTTCGCCAACAACCACGATCTCGTCAATTGGGCGCGGCTGGTGAAATCCGAAGCCGAGCTGGTGCTGATCCGCGAGGCGGGTGCGATCTGCACGCATGCAATGAACCGCGCCATCGAGAAAATGCGACCCGGTGTGCCTCAGAACCATGTCATTGCGGAAATCTATCACGCACAGATCATGGGCGTGCCCGGAGCTGGCGGCGACTATGCCGCGATCTGTCCGCTGATGCCCGTTGGCGAAGGCACCAGCACGCCGCATCTGACGTGGTCCGACGCGCCGCTGCCGGACAGCGGCCTCGCCATTCTGGAGATCGCCGGCGTGCGCCGCCGCTATCATGCAGCCCTGACCCGGACGGTACATTTCGGCAAGCCGCGGCAAGCCATCCTCGACATGGCCAAGGCGATCGTCGAGGGCGTCGACGCTGGCCTCGAGAAGGCGCGCCCCGGCAACACCGCCGAAGAGGTGGAAGCCGTCTGGCAGGCAGTCCTGCGGAGGAACGGACTGAAGAAGGAAAGCCGCGTCGGCTATCCGGTCGGGCTCGCATACCCGCCCGATTGGGGTGAACGCACCGCAAGCCTTCGTCCCGGCGACACCACCGAGATGCAGCCTGGGATGTGCTTCCATTTCATGGCCGGCGTTTGGCTCGACGATTTCGGCATCGCCATCTCGGAATCGTTCGTCGTCACGGAACGCGGCGGCGAACGCCTCTGCGATGTGGCGCGCGAACTCATCGTTATCGATTGACATGGCGGCCGGGAAGCCGGCTGCCGAAAAGACCATGCCTGCCACCAAGCCGGCAACAAGCACGAGGACGCCCGATGGACCGTAATCCCTTTTCCGAAGCCGAAATCGCCGGCCGCCTTGCCAAGGTCCGTACTACACTGGCCGAGCGTGAGCTCGACGCGGCGGTCTTCGCCTCGCCGGAGAACGTCTTCTATCTCACCGGGCTCGATCACTGGGGGTATTTTGCCCCTCACCTGCTGATCGTCCCGCTCCAGGGAAAACCTGTCCTGGTCACCCGCTCGATGGAAAAGGTGACCATCGAGAAGCGGGTGAAGGCAGCGGAATTCCGTGGCCACTCCGACAGCGAAACGGCGGCCGACCTTGCCGCGCGGGTGCTTGCGGAGCTCGGCCTGTCCAGCAAGCGGATCGGCCTCGAATACTGGACGGCCGGCCTTAGCCATGGACTTGCCGTAGCACTCCAGATGCAAGCGGATGCCAAGTGGAGCGACGTCTCCGGTCTGATCGACAAGATGCGGCGGGTGAAGAGCGCCGAGGAACAGGTGTTGATGCGGCGCGCCGCAAAGGTGACGGACGCCGCCGCCGGTGCCGCGATCGCCGCGATCTCGGATGGCGCTTCCGAACAGGAGGTCGCCGCCCAATGTGTTGCGGCAATGATCCGCGCCGGCGGTCATGCGCCGGGCTTCGGACCGTTCATCCGCCCGGCCGCGCGCCTGGGTGAAGAGCACACGACCTGGGGCGACGGGATCTACCGCAGGGGCGAGCCGGTCTTCGTCGAACTGTCCGGCTGCATCTCACGCTACCACGCGCCGCTCGGCCGGCTCATTCGCATCGGCCACATAAGCGACGAAGACGCCACAATGGCGGCGGTGACCGCCAAGGCGTTCAACGCTGTCGTCGAGGCGCTGCGGCCGGGCGCCAAGGCGCGCGATGTCTACGCCGCCTGGCAGGCCGTCGCCGACGAGGCCGGTCTTTCCCACTATCGCCGCCATCACTGCGGTTACCTGGTTGGCGCTGGCCAGCCGCCATCATGGACCGGCGGCAATTCGGTGACCGGCTTGAGGCACGATTCCGACCTTGAGATCGAGACCGGGATGAGCTTCCACATCCTGTCGTGGCTGATGGGAACCAGTCGCGGCGATGACTTCGTCTCCAACACGGTGCTTTTGACCGACGCGGGTGCTGAAGTGCTCACCCGCACGCCGGCCGGCCCGATCGTTCGATAGGCCCGCACGTATGGCGCGCTACTCGGCACTCTCGATTTTCCGCAACGCGCTGTCTGGCCAGAAGAATTGGCAGCGCGCCTGGCGGGCGGCGGAGCCAAAACCGTCCTATGACGTGATCGTCATCGGCGGCGGTGGACACGGCCTCGCCACCGCCTTCTACCTTGCCGATAACCACGGTATCCGCAACGTCGCGGTGCTCGAAAAGGGCTATGTCGGCGGCGGCAATGTCGGCCGCAACACCACCGTCATCCGCTCCAACTACCTGCTCGACGGCAACACCCAGTTCTACGAATTCTCGATGAAGCTCTGGGAGACCATGTCGCGGGTGCTGAATTTCAACGTCATGTTCTCCCAGCGCGGCCAGCTCGTCACAGCGCATTCGGCCGATCAGCTCGACGGTTTCAGCCACCGCGCCAACGTCATGCGGCTGAACGGCATCGATGCCGATATCCTCGACCGCGAAGAGGTGCGCCGGCTGGTGCCCTATCTCGATTTTTCCGACACTGCCCGCTTCCCGATCCATGGCGCCATCTTCCAGGGCCGGGCGGGCACGGCACGCCACGACGCCGTCGCCTGGGGCTATGCGCGCGCCGCCGATAGCCATGGCGTCGACATCATCCAGAACTGCGAGGTGACAGGCTTCCTCCGCGACGGCGACAGTATCGTCGGCGTCGAAACGACGAAAGGCCGGATCGGCGCCGGCAAGGTCGGCCTCGCTGTTGCCGGGCATACATCCGTGCTCGGTGCCAAGGCCGGCCTTGAACTGCCGATCGAAAGCCACGTCCTGCAAGCCTTTGTCACCGAACCGCTGAAGCCGCTGGTAGATCACGTCGTCGCCTATGGCGCCGACCACTTCTATGTCAGCCAGTCCGACAAGGGCGGGTTGGTCTTCGGCGGCAATCTCGACGGCTACAATTCCTACGCCCAGCGCGGCAATCTCGGCGTCGTGCGCGAGGTGGCGGAGGCGGCGATTGCATTGATGCCGTGTATTTCGCGCGTCCGCCTGCTGCGCCACTGGGGCGGCGTCATGGACATGACCCCCGATGCCAGCCCGATCATCTGCCCGACGCCGATCGACGGCCTCTATCTCAACGGCGGCTGGTGCTATGGCGGCTTCAAGGCAACGCCAGCTTCCGGCTGGTGCTTCGCCCACACGATCGCCACCGGCAAGCCGCATCCCTTGATCGCGGCCTACGGGCTCGATCGTTTCCGCACCGGCCACACGCTCGATGAGGCCGGCGTCGGCCCTTCCGCTTGGCTGCAATAGGAGGCGGAACAAAATGCTGCGCATCGAATGCCCCTGCTGCGGCCCGCGCGACCATGACGAGTTCCGCTACGGCGGCGATGCCTCGGTCACGCGTCCGGCCCATGACGATCCCGATCCGGAGGCCTGGTACCGTTACGTCTATATCAGGACAAACCCGGCCGGCCCGCACCGTGAATACTGGCAGCACGTGACCGGTTGCCGGCAATGGCTGGTGGTCGAACGCGACACCCGCAACCATGCCGTCGCATCAGTCGACTTCGCCAGGAAATCAACTCTCAGGAAATCACCGGCATGAGTTCGAACCGCAAACGCCTGCCGGTGGGTGGCCGTATCAGTCGCGAGGTGCCGCTCGATTTCACCTTCGACGGCCGCAAGCTGATTGGATATCGCGGCGACACCCTTGCCTCCGCGCTGCTCGCCAACGGCGTCACTCTCGTCGGGCGCAGCTTCAAATATCATCGCCCGCGCGGCATCTTTTCCGCCGGGCCGGAGGAACCGAATGCGCTGGTTACGCTCGGGATCGCAGGCAGGCGCGAGCCGAACCTGCCGGCGACGACACTGGAACTCGCCAACAGCATGGACGTGGAAAGCCAGAATCGCTGGCCATCGCTGGCCTTCGACGTACAAAGCGTCAACGGGCTGTTGGCGCCGTTTCTGTCCGCCGGCTTCTACTACAAGACCTTCATGGGCCCGACGCGCCGCGCCTGGATGTTCTACGAGCACTTTATCCGCAAGGCGGCCGGTCTGGGCAGAGCCGGCACCGGCCCGGATCCCGACCGCTACGAGGTTCGTCATGCTTTCGCCGATGTCGCAATTGTCGGCGGCGGCCCGGCGGGATTGTCAGCAGCGCGGGCAGCCGCCGCGGCCGGGGCGCGGGTCGCGCTGATCGAGCAGGATTTCCTGCTTGGCGGCCAGCTTCTGGCGGAACCGTCCGACAGCGCAGCGGCCGCATGGTTGAGGCAGGCCGAGGCCGAGTTGAAGGGCTTCGAAACCGTCGTGCTGATGAAGCGGACAACCGCTTTCGGCAGCTATGACGGCAATGTCATCGGGCTGGTCGAACAGCGCGATCCAACCGGTCCGAAGCCGAACGGCGAGGCGCGGCAAACGGTCACCATGCTGCGCGCCCGCTCGATCGTTTTCGCCACTGGCGCCATCGAGCGACCGATGGTGTTCTCGAACAATGACCGGCCCGGCGTCCTGCTTGCCTCAGCCGCCCGGATCTATCTCAACCGTTTCGCTGTCCTGCCGGGCAAGAAAATCATTGTCGCCACCACCAATGACGGTGCCTGGCGCACCGCCTTCGACTATGCCGCAGCCGGCGCGGAGGTGACGGTTGCGGATCTGCGCGCAGTCCCGCCCGCAGCACTTGCCGCGGAAGCCGCACGGCTCGGCGTAATGATACGGGCCGGGACGCGGATCGTCGACCTGCACGGCGGCCATGCCGTCAGGCACGTAACGCTCAACGGGCCGGAGGGCCAGTCCTCGGCCGCCTGCGACCTGGTCTGCGTGTCCGGCGGCTGGTCGCCAACCGTGCATCTCACCTCGCACCTCGGTGTCAAACCTGTCTATCGCGACGATATCGGCGGCTTCGTGCCGGGCGCGTTTCCGGCCGGCCGGCTAGGTGCCGGCGCGATGATTGGGGCCTATGCAACTGCCGATGCCATCGAGGACGGTCATCGCGCCGGCATCGACGCGGCAGCCTCCGGCGGCAAGTCGGCGCCGGTTCCCGCTCCGGCCAAACTCGATCTCGGCGACACCGCCACGACGCTACTTCGCGAAGCGCCTTCCGTCGGACATGGAAAAGCCTTCGTCGATTTTCAGATGGATGTGACGACGAGGGATATCGAACTCGCCCATCGCGAGGGCTATGAATCGGTCGAGCATCTGAAGCGCTACACCACGCTCGGCATGGGTACCGATCAAGGCAAGACCAGCAATTTTCCGGCGCTTGCCGCGATGGCGGCGCTGCGCAACGCAACGATTCCCGAGACCGGCGTCACGACCTTCCGCCCGCCCTATACGCCGGTTGCCATCGGGGCGCTTGCCGGGCGCGCCATCGGCCATCATTTCAAGCCGATCCGCCGCACGCCAATGCACGACTGGCACATGGCCAACGGCGCCGAGATGCTCGAGGTGGGGCTCTGGATGCGGCCCTATTTCTACCGGCAGTCCGGACATGACGTGAATGAAGCCTATGTCGCCGAAATGCGGAATGTACGTCAGGCCGCGGGGCTGATGGACATCTCCACGCTCGGCAAGATCGACGTCCAAGGCCCGGATGCGGCAATCTTCCTCGACCGCGTCTACGCCAACGGCTTTGCCAAGCTGGCGGTCGGCCGCGCCCGCTACGGCGTCATGCTGCGCGACGACGGCATCGTCTTCGACGACGGCACCACGACGCGGCTGGCGGAAAACCGGTTCTTCATGACCACTTCGACCGCCAAGGCCGCCGATGTGCTGTCGCGTCTCGAATTCCTGCTCGACACGGCCTGGCCGGATTTGCGCGTGGCCGTCACTTCGGTCAGCGACGAATGGGCGGCGATGTCGGTTGCCGGGCCTAACAGCCGCGCGATCCTGAATGCAGCGTTTCCCGCTCTCGACGTTTCCGACGCGGCGCTTTCGCATATGGGACTACTCGAAAGCGGATGGGGGGGCCGTGCGCTCCGCATCCTACGTCTCAGTTATTCCGGCGAGCGCGCTTACGAAGTCTATACCGGCGCCACTGCCGGTGAACAGCTCTGGAGCCGTCTGCTCGAAGCCGGCAGACCATTCGACCTGAAGCCTTACGGCGTCGAGGCGCTAGGTGCGCTGCGCGTCGAAAAGAGCCATGTCGCCGGACCTGAAATCGATGGACGCACGACGCTCGACGATCTCGGCCTCGGCCGCATGGCCGGCAAGCGCAGCGGCTTCGTCGGCGACGTCCTGCGACGGCGCCCTGCCCTCCGGGCGCCCAACCGGCAGCGCCTGGTCGGACTGGAATGCATCGAGGACGGAAAACGCCTGCGCGGCGGCGCCATCCTGTTCCTGCCGGATGAGAAACCCTATGGCCATGGGCGCGGTCGCATCACCTCCGTCACTTTCAGCCCCGAGCGCGGCCATTATGTCGGGCTGGCCCTGCTTGCCGGCGATGTCGCGGCAGAAGGAAGCGAGGTCGTGGCGGTCTATCCGATGAAGGCCGAAACAGTTCGCGCCCGCATTGTCTCGCCAGTATTCCTCGATCCACAGGGAGAACGGCTGCATGGCTAGCTTGACCTCTTCTCGGGATTTCAGCCTATCCGTGGCCGATTGTCCGCTTATCCAGATCGAGGGCTGGGACGGGACACTGAGACAATTCGAAAAGAGCGTCTCGGCGTCGCTCGGCACGAAACTTCCCGCTTCGGTCGGAGAGACCGTTCGCCACAAGGGGCTTCTAATCATCCGCATTGCACCTCGCCGCCTCTGGCTGGTTCTCGACGAAGGCACGCAAGCGCCCGCGCTTTCCGTCGACCCCGATCTCGGCTGTTCTGTTCCCCTCGGCGAAGGTCGTGTTCGTTTGAAAATGGCCGGCCCTGACATCGCAAGGCTTCTGTCCGGCTGCATTACCGTCGACTGGCACGCGCCGGCCGCCGCTCCGGGCCGCGCCGTGCAGACATCCTTCCATCATGTCTCCGTGCTCTTCCTGCGCACCGGCGAGGCCGCGTGCGAACTCATCGTGCCGCGAAGTTTTGCCCGCAGCCTCTCGGATTGGATTGCGGATGGCTAGCCAATGGTGGTTTCTCGGGCAAGGATCGGCTTTAGCGGCCGATCCAAGCCGCTATCACGAAACCGTTTACTCTCTTGCTGGCCAGTCTTGCAGAAGCGTAATCCCAAATTTCGGCGCGGCTGCTTTGAGCCGCTCGATATCGGCAGGCGTCGGCGGCCCGACCACCTCTCCCTTGCCGAGTTCATGGCCACCTTCGGCGAGGAACTGCTCGAACACACTTGGCGTGTCTATCAGGATGTAGCGAACGGGCTGGTTGCCGGGATTCACGAGCTGGTGCGGGATGCCGCGCTTCAAAAACATGCTCTCACCGGGCGAGAGCGTTCGGACCTCGCCGGCCACAATTGCGGCCAACTGCCCTTCGATGACGTAGACTGTCTCGTCGTCATTCGCGTGAACATGGATTGGTGTTTTCGTCTGCCCGTCGCTTCGGTTTTCGAAGAGACTCAACAAGCCTCCCGTCTGTTCGCCGGAGACCAGTCGCTTCATGACGATGCCTGCGAGCACGAATTCCTTTGGGTCAACATCTGTCATTGATCCAATCTGCCAGGTACATTCGGAGTAGGCCCGTACCGTGCCGTCAAGCAGACAAACTGCGCAGCGACATCCGGCAAACGTCGAACGGGCTCACGGGTTCCCGGTCGCCGGAGTTCCCTCTTCCCAAGCTCACTTTGGACGAAAAGCCGGCTAACCGGACATGCTGGCCGACACCGACATACGCCAACTCGAGGGCGCCGCAGAGGTCCGTCTAATTGACGGCGAAGCTGCAACGGGCTGCCAGACTCTCGCCAGGGCCAAGCACCGACAGTCCATTCCATTTGTCGATCGAACCACGATTGTGAGCATCGACCGCATGACTGACCGGTTCAAAACAGAAGAAGTCGCTCTCGTCCGATGGCGAATAGACCAGGTAGAAGTTCAAGGGCGACGAAGCTTCAATCCGCAGGCTGCAACTGTGCTCCGGCCACGATATGGTAGCGACGCCGTCCCAGCCGGCAAACAGATTGTTTATCCATCCGCTCGGCAATACGGCCGGGGCGCCGAAATCCCAATCGGGACGGGTTTTGACATCCACAAACCGTTCGGGGAGATGGCTGGGCAGTTCGAGACAAACCTGCGAGGCCGGCGCATGAAGCGCGGTCCGTGCCGTTCTCGGGAACCATGGATGGATACCAAGCCCGAACGGCAGCCTGACCGAGGCCCGATTGACGATGCGAAGCTTCAGCTCGAGCCCTTGTCTGGCTAGCGCGTAGCTCACATCGGCGCGATATCGGTATGGGCCGGGTCCTTTGCTGATAAGGGACAGCTTTGCGTTATCTTGCGCTACGCTGTCGACGTCCCACTCGCTCGAAAATCCATTGCCGTGAACGGGAAATGGCTCGCCTGCAACATTGGCAGGCAGTTCGTGGAATTTGGAGTCGAATGTGAATCCGCCGCCCGAGATGCGATTCGACCACGGCAAAAGCAGGTTGCAGGCAAGGTCGAATGGGTTGCTGCTCCCGCCGTTTGGCCAAGGCCTGAAGATCGGCACGCGCCCATGGTCCAGTCTCGCAAGACCTGCCCCAAGCGACGGGACGATTTCAGCGGACAGGTCTCCGCTTCCGATTTTGATCGTTCGGACCATCAGTTTCAGACGGTATCGGCCTTGGCAGCGGCGATCGGCTGTGGATGGCGGCCTTTGCGAGCCACTGCAAGGAGGTCGTTCGACGCGATCCCGATGAGCGCCTTCATCTGATCGTGAGCGTCGTCGGCCCTGCGCATCCGGATTGCCTCCAGCACGTCGCCATGCGCGCTCAGCGTCTGCTGGTAATTAGCGGTGGCCGATGTGGTCAATCGGAAGGAGAAGCTGAGGGCGGCAGCAAGCATATTGCCGAGATTGGCGAACACCGGGTTGCGGCTGGCACGAAGGATGGCGGTATGAAACCTGACGTCGGCATCGAGACACGCAGCAAGGTCGTCCTGCGGAGCAATGCGCATGGCCTCATAGGCGGCTTCGATGACTGCGAGATCGCCTGACGTCGCCATCTTGGCCGCAAGGTGGGCGGCCGCGGGTTCAATGATCAGCCGCGCCTCGATCAATCCGCGGACGAAATCGAGATCGGGCTCGATATCGCGCATCCATTCCAGAACCTGTGCATCCAGCCTGTTCCATTCGCTCGACACGCGCACACGCGTCCCGGCCCGCTTGCGTGCCTCGATCAATCCTTTCGCCGAAAGCGTCAGAAGAGCATCGCGAAGCGCCGTGCGGCTCGCCCCGTAGATAACGCAAAGTTCAGCTTCCGTCGGCAAGACGGAGTGCTGCGCGTAGGAGCCGGCGAGGATTCGCTGTCCGAGATCGCGTGCGATGCGATCCTTGAGCGATGACGTGGCGCCATCTGCGGCAGGAATGTCCTGCTTGCCTTGGCCAGTCGAAGCGATCGCCGTGTCCATCGTCATGTCCTGTTCAAGTGGTACTCGGCAATTACCACAGCAAGTATCAGCAGCGAGCCCTTGGCAAGCAACTGATAGAAGGTTGGCACGGACGTCAGTATCATTCCGTTGTTGAGGACACCAATGATGGCGACGCCCAGTAGTGCGCCGACGATCGTGCCCTTACCGCCCTGCAAGGCGCAGCCACCCAGAACGGCCGCTGTGATGGCCTCGAGTTCCAGGCCTTGGGATCCGGATACGGGCTGCCCCGAGCCGGTACGGGCAGCCAACAGAATCCCGGCCAATCCGGCCGCCACTCCACTCATGATGTAGATGCCGACACGGTAGCGGTTGATGTTGATGCCGGAGAAGCGTGCAACAACGGGATTGCCGCCCAGGGCATAGATGTTGCGGCCAACGATCGAGCGGGCAAGGAAGAGATGGAACACGATCGCGGTCAGCAAAAGAATCCAGATCAGCAGAGGCAGGCCGAGGATTCGTCCGATCCCAATGAAGCGGAAAGTGTCGCTGAAAATCGCGATCGATTGCCCATCGGATATGATGAACGCGATGCCGCGGAAGATCGCCATCGTACCGAGAGTCGCGATGACAGCGTTGACCCGCCCGTAGGTGATGATGATGCCGTTCACGAGGCCGGCAAGACCACCCAGGACCAGGCCGGCAAGAATGCCCGCTGCCGGCGATCCGGTCGCCTGGATGGCCATTGCCGTCGATACTGTGGTCAGACCGACGATTGCGCCGACGGCAATATCAAGCCCGCCGGCGACGATGACCACGGTCTGGCTCATCGCCAGGACGCCCAGGATGGTAATGCCCAGACCGATGTTCAGCAGGTTTCGGCTCGAGAAGAACACGTCGCCTCTCAGAGTGCCGAAAATGAGCACGAGAATGGCGAGAGCAACCAGGAGGCTTATGTTGTGAATGCCGATGCGCTCTGCCATGCGCAAGGAAGGGCGTCTTTTGCCGGTTTGTGTTGTTGCTGTCCTGAGCTCAAGGCTGTTCACTGAATTTGTCCTCCGAGCGATGCTACAGATTGCGGCATGGCGTGCTTCAGGATCGTGGCCTCATCGATGTCTGGGCGGGAAAGTTCGGCCGTGATCCGGCCTCCAGCCATGACAAGCACCCTGTCGGCGAGCCCGATCAGTTCGGGCATTTCCGAGGAAATCAGGATTATGCCGATACCGCTTGCGGCGAGTTCATCGATCAGGCGATAGATTTCCGCCTTGGCGCCGATGTCGATGCCGCGGGTCGGCTCGTCGAGGATGAGAAGCATCGGCTGCCGGGCAAGCCAGCGCGCGAGAACGACCTTCTGTTGATTGCCACCCGACAATTTCGAAACCTGTTCGTCGAGGTTGGGCGCCTTGATCGACATCTTTGCTGCAAGCGGTGAGACGATCTCCAGTGCCTTGCGCCGGTTGAAGAAGCCGAAGGTCGACGTCTTGTCGGGCACGCAAAGCGAGGCGTTGTCAAGAATGCTTCGGAACAGCAGCAGGGCCTCGTGCTTGCGGTCTTCGGGGGCGAAGCCGATGCCTGCCACGATCGCTGCATGCGGACTGTTGGGGCCAACGGGCACGCCGCTCATCGTTATGGTTCCGTCGAGGCGCCGATCATAGCCGACAATCGCCTTTGCCAGCTCGGATCGACCCGCACCCATAAGGCCGGCAATGCCGAGCACCTCGCCGCGGCGGACCTTGAGGCTCACATCGGTGACGTGGTCGGTGGTCAAGCCCGCCACCTCCAGCAACGGTAGCCCCGATTGCCACGTCTCGCGCGTAAACAGATCGGCGATGTCACGGCCGACCATGAGTTTGGCTATGGTCTGCTCGCTGGCACCGTCCGCGCGGGAATCGTCGACCAGCCGGCCGTCCCGCAAAACGACAATGCGATCCGCAAGGTCGATGACCTCGTTCAGCCTATGAGAGATGTAGACGATCGAAGTGCCCTCTTCGCGCAGCCGCCGAATTACTGAAAACAGACGGCGCGCTTCGTCGTCGGTCAGCGACGAGGTCGGCTCATCGAATGCGATCAGCTGGCCGCCAGCACGTATGGCGCGCATGATTTCGATCATCTGGCGCTGTGCCGGACCGAGCGTGCTGCAGAGTTGACGCGCCCGCATATCCTGCTGCATGCCGAAGGTCGCAAGCACCTTGTCGGTCTGCTCCTCGAGCCTATGCCAGTCGAGCAGGACGCCTGCCAGCCGTGGCAGTTCGCCGACGAAAATGTTCTCGGCCACGGTCAGGTTCGGAACGATCTCCGGCTCCTGATGGATGACGCGTATTCCGGCTCTGTGGCTGTCGCGCGGTTCGCTGAAAACGATCGGCGTGGAGCCATGCAGCACGGTGCCGGTGTCCGGTGCGAACACGCCCTCGAGAATTCGCATCATTGTCGATTTGCCGGCCCCATTCTCGCCAACCAGGGCGAGCACCTCTCCTGGCCGAAAGGCAATCGAGACATTGTCGAGGGCCTGCACGATGCCGAAGCGCTTCGATATCCTGTCGAGCGAGAAGAAATCCGATTGCATCAAAGCTCACTCCCGAGAAGCGATCCCGTGTCGGTGGCGTGTGCCCGCTGACGAACTGCCGATTTGAGCGTCATGCGCCTTGCGGCGCATGACGCGTGGCCGGTTCAGTGGCAGAGCTTGGCTTTATAGTCCGACGCAAAATTGTCGGCGGTGATGTATTCCGGGTCCGTGAAGGACTGAACGGGAAGCTTCGTTCCGTCCTTGATGGAGGCCAAGAGAATCTTCACCGCCAGCGCGCCATGATTTTCCGAATTGAGCCACATCGTACCACGGAACGCCGAGGGCTTTCCGGATCCGAAGGCGTCACAAGCGCGGCTCCCGTCGATGCCGATCCCCATGCCCTGGTCTGGGGTATAGCCCGCATTCTCCAGGGCTCGCGCACCACCCAGCACGCCATCATCGTTGCATGAATAGAATATCCAGTTCGTGACGCTGGGATTGGCCGTCAATGTGGTGGTCATCACGTCGATGGCGTTGACCATCGTATTGTCGTAGGGGCGCGAACGATATTGCCCGGCTTGAAATCGGGCACCGCCTTCAGGAATGCTTCTTCCGCGCCCTTGTTGCGCTGCATGCAGGTATCCGCTTTGCGGTCCTCGATCGAGGCGATGCGCACCTCTTTGCCGGCCCAGCCGTCGGCCTTGTAGAGCTTGGCAAGTTCTTCGCCCACCCGCGCACCGATGTTGTAGGCATTCATGCCGACATAGGGGACCTGAGTGCCGTCCTCGTAGTAGATGTCGTCATCGACCGCCACCAAGGGAATTTTTGCGGCCTTTGCTTTCTCGGCGATGACCGGTCCCAGCGCCTTGTCGGGGACGACAATGGCGATGCCTTTTACGCCATCGCCGACCATCGTATCGAAGGTCGTGATCGTCAAATTGGCGTCGAACTGAACGTCCTGCGACACGAACGCAGCCCCTGCCGCCTCGGCCGCTTTCTTGGCGCCGCCGACTTCGGCGACAAACCATGGATGGTCTCCCATCTTGTTGATGTAGCCGATCTTGATGTCGTCTGCGCTTGCTGCGCCACCCATCAGTCCGGCAGCCAGTACCGCAAATGTCGCCAAAGCCTTTGTTGTGGTTTTCATGAAGATCCTCCCTGAGAGCTCGATGGTCGTTGCTAGTCGTGGTAGAGAACCGAGCGCCCACCATCGATGGTGATCGTCTCGGCATTTATGAACGGCGCTTCGTCCGAAGCGAGGAAAACCGCCGTCATTGCAACCTCGTCCGGCCGGCCAATGCGCTTGGGCGGATGAAGGTCGTAGGCTCGCCGCTTCTCCTCGGCGGGGTTCGGGAATGTGTTCCAGTAGGCTTCCGCGATCGGCGTCTCGATATAGCCGGGGGCGATCGCGTTCACCCGGATGCCGCGCGCGGCATATTCGATGGCCAGCGAACGGGTCAGGCCCAAAAGTGCATGCTTGGCGACCGGATACGGGAATGTATGGGGAATGATCTGGAACGCGTGACAGCTCGCTATGTTGACGATAGACCCCGAGCCCTTCGCCAGCATCGTCGGCAAGACTGCCTTGGCGCAGAACCATGCGGCCTGGAGGTCTAGCTTGAGACAGCGGTCCCATTCCTCATCCGGCATCGCCAGTGGTTCGTAGAAGACGTTGGCACCGGCATTGTTGACGAGAACGTCGACGCCGCCATAGCTCGTGATCGTGCGGGCGACCATGTCCGCGACCGCGGATGCGTCCGTGACATCCGTCTCGACGAACGATACGTCGGCGCCTCCGACACGCAGTTCGTCGGCGATCGCTTTGCCGCTTGCCGCATTCAGTTCGGCAATGACGGTCTTTGCCCCATGCATCGCAAAAGCCCGGGCGGTGGCGGCACCGATGCCTTGGCCGGCGCCTGTGACGATTGCGATCTTTCCTTGCAGCCGGCCTGCCATTGCATTCACCAGTCGACCACGGTGCCGTCCGGCATGACGGCGTTGCGGGCATGCAGCACTTCCTGCTTGAAGGGGTGGCGCGCGATAACGTCCTCATTGACGGTGACGCCAAGGCCCGGCAGTTCGGGCAGATCCCAGCGGCCTGGCTTGCGCCGAATTGGCCAGGTAACGACATCGTCGTACCAGGCGACGGCACCGGACATCTCCTCCTGAATGACAACGTTTGGGGTCGATATGCCGAAATGAAGAGCAGCCACACCGGCGATCGGACCGAGGGGGTTGTGCGGCGCAAGGCCGATGCCTGCGGTTTCCGCCATGGCCGCGATCTTCTTTGTCTCGAGCAGACCGCCAGTGTGGCAAATATCAGGCTGGGCAATGTTGAAGGCGCGGGCTGCGATCGAGTGCGTGAATTCGCGGCGCCCAATCAGCCGCTCGCCGGAAGCGATCGGCACGGCCGATCGCGCCGTAATGTGCGACAGTCCGGCAACATCTTCGGGCGGCACGGGTTCTTCCGCGAACATGATGCGGGCCGGCTCGATTGCCTTGAGGTAATCCATCGCCGCGTTAACGGATGCAGGGCGTCCGTGGAAATCGACCATGATGTCGATATCCGGGCCAACCGCCTCGCGAAGTGAGCCAACCATGTTGGCAACAGAATCGACTGCCTTCGCAGGAGACACGTAGTGGGTGTAGGGAATGCAGACGACCTTGACCGCATCGTAGCCTGCTTGCGTCACGATGCGTCCGCGTTCCACGATGGCATCCGCGGATCCGGTCTCATAGACCGCCTTCATGTCCCCGAGGCCGAGATGCGTATAGGTGCGCAGATAGTCGCGGACCCGACCGCCCAAAAGGCGCCAGACGGGGACGCCCAATGACTTGCCCAATATGTCCCAGAGCGCGATCTCGATGCCGCTGACGGCGGACATTCCCTCGACGCCAAGACGCCAAAAGCCGTGCCGCGTAAGTATCTGGTAGCACTGCTCCACATTGCGCGGATCTTGCCCGATGAGCAGGGCCTCAAGGTCCTGAAGCGCCCCAACGACGGCTCGGGTCTTCCATTCCAGCGTTGCCTCACCCCAGCCAAACAGCCCGGGCTCGTCGGTTTCGACCCGAACGAAGACCCAGTTGCGCATTTCCGCGTTGCAGACGCGCGCCTTGATGGCCGTGATTTTCATTGGTCCTCCCAGACCTGCCGTCTTTTTTCGAGGCAATATGTATGATTTATTACGAATAATATGGACGAGTCAAGCGCAACATCGATGTGGACCAGCGCCGCGCCTCGATGTTCAGCTCGCAACCATCATGTCCTCGCCACCCATCCAGCGCAGGCATCAGCAGCTCACTCAGCTTGCCTGATCAGTATTCGCCAACGTCGATGACGGCCTGGGCGAAGGCCTGCGGGGCTTCCTGCGGCAAGTTGTGGCCAATGCCGCCGGTGACGATCCGGTGCGTGTATCTGCCCGAGAATTTCTTGGCGTAGGAGCTGCTGTCGGGATGGGGTGCGCCATTGGCATCACCCTCAAGGGTAATGGTCGGCACTGTGATCACGGGAGCTTCTGCCAGCCGGTTTTCCAGAACGTCATATTCCGGCTCGCCATGTGCCAGGCCGAGCCTCCAGCGGTAATTGTGAATGACGATGCTGATGTGATCCGGGTTGTCCAGGGCTGCGGCGCTGCGCTGGAAGATGTCATCGTCGAAATTCCACTGCGGCGAAGCGAGTTGCCAGATGAGTTTGGCGAAATCGCGCGTGTATTTCTCGTAGCCGGCGCGGCCGCGATCCGTGGCGAAGTAATACTGATACCACCATTGAAGCTCCGCCTCCGGTGGCAGCGGCACCATGCCGACCTGCTGATTTCCGATGAGATAGCCGCTCACCGAGACGATCGCCTTGCAACGCTCAGGCCAGAGCGCGGCAACAACATTGGCCGTTCGAGCACCCCAGTCGCAGCCGGCGATCGTGGCCTTTTCGATTCCCAGCGCATCCATCAGGGTGATCGTATCCGCGGCGAGCGCCGACTGCTGGCCGTTGCGCATCGTGTCGTCCGAAAGGAAGCGCGTAGTGCCGTAGCCGCGCAGGTAGGGCACAATCACGCGGTACCCCTTTGCGGCAAGCAGGGGAGCGACGTCGGTGTAGGTGTGAATGTCATAAGGCCAGCCATGAAGCAGGATCACTGGGGCACCTTCGGCGGGCCCCAGCTCCGCATATCCGACGCTCAGCTTTCCGGCATTGACCTGCCTAAGCGAGCCGAATGATTTCTGCCTGGTTTGCATCGCGGATGCCCTCGCCTCGACCGTCCAAGCGGCTACCGGTGCGTTCAAGCCGAGTTCGGTGGCGGCGAACGTCATTGCTGTTGCGCCAACAATGCGTCGGCGGCGATGATCGACCGTCTCGGGAGCCTTATTCGCATTCATGATGAAGCCTCTATGATGACCAACAAGCCGGAACGACCAGACCCGCCCGCCGTATCGGCCGACAGGAAATATTGCGCTTATTTCGACGGTGACTGCGACGAATCCAGGATTGTAACCGCTCGGCCAGGAGGCAGTGCGGCGAATTCTGACCGGATGCCGGTAAGGTCCAGCGTTTCCTCGATTTCCCTCCTGAGAAATTCGAGACGTAGGCCGTCCCCGCGCTTGGAAGCGGCTGGATGTAGCATCCGCAGAAACGGCAGCATGAGAATGACTCCTGATCTTTGTTGGGGTGAGAGGATATATTGCGTCTGATCTTATGCTCGGAGCCACCCTCGGCTTTTAGACGAGGCCCTCACGATCCATTGCGATGCGCACGGCCGGTCGCGCAGCCATTCGGGCGCGAAGCGCTTGCAAAGGCGCGGGAACAGGGACGTGGAAGCGGGCCGCCCAAAGCAGCATCACGAAAAGATAAAAATCCGCCACGCTGGGTTTGTCGCCGAACAGATAGTCGGTCTCGAGCCCGTCAGCGACGAACTCGAGTTGGCTCGTAATCGCCGCGCTCGCCTTGGCCTTTTCGGCATCGCTGCTTTGGTGCCACATCGGCTTGAAGCTTCGGTGTATTTCAGTTGAGACGTAGGCCAGCGCTTCGAGAACGCGGGTACGGTCCAACGGCCCCGCCACTCCCAGTGCCGGGTATTGTGACGCAATCCAGTCGAGGACTGCGATATTTTCCGTCAGCGCTTCGCCGCTATCCAGCACGAGGGCTGGAACATAGCCCTTGCGCGTGACGGTGGTGAAATCATCCCCGGAGCTCGTTCGTTTGGTTTTGAGGTTCACGCTTTCGCGCTCGAAGGAAACACCGGCCTCTTCCAATGCGATGTGATCCGCCAGGCTACAGGCGAGAGGGCTGTAGTAGAGTTTCACCGTTTTCCCTTTCTGACCCCGATTGAGTTCCGCAATTGGTCGTCGCCGGGCGAAAACCTGCCCAGCGCCACGCGAGACAACTGCTCCAAAAACTCGCACTTGGCGGGGACGACGACTACGACACCGACAGCTAGGCATGCCTGTGCCGAGGTATGATCGGGCTGAAGTTCGGGATCGCCGTGCGCAATGCCGGACGGTATCTCAGCTCAGTGGCCAACGGTTACCTGGAGGAATTCAGAACCTTCCATGACGGCGTCATCGCCAGCCCGGCCAGTCCTTCGCTCAGGAAATCGTAAACGAAAGTATTGGACGCACGCGCCGTTGGCACGATGGCTCACACCCGGCCACGGCCGGCATATTCCGCGCGGCATGAGCAGACTGGAAGGCGAAAGCTGTGGCCTGCTTTTGCTCGATTGCCACCAACGCGATGACGCAGCTTCCAACATAGGAGTCGCCATCATGGCCGACCTTTCCGAAACCTCCACAGCCGAGCACACATTGCACGTCGAAGCGCCCGACGCGATCGAGGTCGACGTCTCCTCGCTGAGGCCAGGAACGTCGCTGATCGTCGACTGGCACGGCAATCCGGTGGTCGTGCGCAACCGCACTGAGCAAGAGATGAAGGACGGCCAGTCAGTCAGTCTCGCCGAGCTCAAGGATCCAATCGCCCGCAACGCCAACCTGCCGGTCGACGCGCCGGCAACCGACGCTAACCGAACTATGCCGGGCAAGGAAGCCTGGGTGGTGATGGTCCAGGTCTGCACCCATCTCGGCTGCATCCCGCATGGTCAGGAAGGCGACTTCGATGGCTGGTTCTGTCCGTGCCACGGTTCACAATACGACACCGCCGGCCGCATCCGCAAAGGTCCGGCACCCGAGAACATGGCGGTACCGGTGTTCCAGTTCGTTTCCGACACCAAGATCCGCATTGGTTGAGGCAGGGGGCATTTCGATGAGCGGCGACAAACACTCGACCTATACGCCCAAAACCAGAATCGCACGTTGGTTCGATGCCCGCCTGCCGCTGCCGCGGCTGGTGCACGACAGCTTCATCGTCTATCCGGTGCCGCGCAACCTGAACTATGCCTATACGTTCGGCGGCATTCTCACGATCATGCTGGTTTCACAGATCCTGACCGGCATCGTGCTGGCCATGCATTACGCTCCTGATACGGGACTGGCCTTCAATTCAGTCGAGGAGATCATGCGCGACGTGAATTCGGGCTGGTTGCTGCGCTATCTCCATTCCAACGGCGCGTCGTTCTTCTTCATTGCCGTCTACATCCACATCTGCCGCGGGCTCTACTATGGTTCCTACAAGGCGCCGCGTGAGCTGCTGTGGGTGCTCGGTTGCACCAATCTCCTGCTGATGATGGCGACGGCCTTCATGGGCTACGTGCTGCCTTGGGGACAGATGTCGTTCTGGGGCGCGACTGTCATCACCAACTTCTTCACGGCCGTCCCACTGATCGGCGACTGGCTCCAGCAGCTTTTGCTCGGCGGGTTCGCGGTCGACAATCCGACGCTGAACCGCTTCTTTGCGCTGCATTACCTGCTGCCATTTGTGCTTGCGGGCGTGGTGACCTTGCATATCTGGGCGCTTCACGTCGTCGGCCAGAACAATCCGACCGGCATCGAGGTCAAATCGAAAACCGATGTCGTGGACTTCACGCCCTATGCCACCGTCAAAGATGCCTTCGGCATCCTCGTGTTCCTGTTCTTCTTCGCCTATTTCGTCTTCTACCTGCCGAACTATCTCGGCCATCCCGACAACAACACGATCGCCAATCCGCTGAAGACGCCGGCCCACATCGTGCCGGAATGGTATTTCTTGCCGTTTTACGCGATCCTCCGGGCCATCACCTTCAATATCGGGCCGATCGATTCCAAGCTCGGCGGCGTGCTCGCGATGTTCGGCTCGATCGCGGTGCTGTTCCTGGTGCCGTGGCTCGACACCTCGAAGGTGCGCTCGGCGGTCTACCGCCCCTGGTATAGGGTGCTCTTCTGGCTGTTCGTTGCCAATGCCCTCTTTCTCGGCTGGCTCGGCTCCCGACCGGCGGAAGGCGCCTACGTCGTCATGTCCCAACTGGCGACGCTTTACTATTTTGCGTTCTTCGTCATCGCCATTCCGGTGCTCGGGCTGATCGAAAAGCCGCGACGGCTGCCGAATTCGATCACCGAAGCAGTTCTCGAAAAAGACAAGGCCAGCGGCCGAGGCCCGATCGCCGGGCCGGAGGCCAAACATTGAACTGTGAATGGCGGTGATCGTTCATGAACTGGTGGAACTCTCCTCTGGTCTACATCGTGTTGCTCGGCCTCGCCGGGATCGTCGTTTGGACCCTCATCCCCAGACGCTTCGCCAATGCGAAGCTGGTCGTCCAACTCAGCTTTTTCCTCGCGATGTCGGCCATGGTTCTCGACCTGCGCGTCGTGCCATACGAGGCCGCAGGGGACAACGAGACAACCGGAGGAGCGATCCTCATGGGCTCGGTCAAGCTGCTCTGGTGGGTTCACCTTGCCTGGGCGCTAATCGGATTTGTCCGTATCTATCTCGTTTTTGAGCGAAAGCCGCGCGAGGCACGTCTCCTGCAGGACGTCGTGGTCGGTATCGTCTATGCTGGAATGTTCCTGTCGATCCTGGCGTTCGTCTTTGCGGTGCCGGTCGGAACGCTCATTGCCACGTCCGGCGTGTTTGCCGTCATCCTGGGACTGGCGCTCCAGAATACGCTCGGTGACGTATTTTCGGGGATCGCGCTTAACCTCGGCCGCCCTTACGTACTTGGAAACTGGATCATTCTGAGCGACGGAACCGAAGGCCGCGTTGTCGAGACCAACTGGCGGTCGACCCAACTCCTGACCCCGACCCACAATGTCGTCGCGCTTCCGAACAGCCTTCTCGCCAAGATCGGGGTAACAAATCTAAGCGGCCCGGACGAGAGCCATGGACTTGCCGTAACCGTCAAGATGGCGCCAACGAAGACGCCGGCGATCATCGTAGACCTCATGCGCACCGTCTTGCTGAGCTGCAATTCAATCCTCCAGGACCCTTCGCCTTTGGTCACAATCAGAAGCCTGGATGCGGCAGCTATCGAGATCGAGTTGTTTTTTCGCGTCGCAAATCTTGACCAGCGAAGTGCCGCTCGGAACGAAATCTTCGATCTCATTTATCGCCATTCAAAGTCGACCGGCATGCTGCTGGCGGAGCCACTTTCGGCTTCGATTGCCATGACCAACCGGCTGAGCGACGAGAAGGCAGCCTCCCAAAGCTTCACCCCGATCGAACTCATCAGGTCCATACCGGTATTCTCGGCGCTAACGGATACCGAGCAGGAGTCGCTCGCCGCAGCGGCCTCGGTTCGCACCTACCATAAGGGCGAGATCATCGCACGACGGGGAGAGATGCTGCCGTCGCTCATGATCGTACGGACGGGAGTTATCGTCCGGCAAATTGGCGAGGACGATGCTCACCTGCAGGAGATCGGCCGGCTTGCACCCGGCGATTTCTTCGGCGAGACCGGCTTGCTCGCCGGCATTGGCGAGATGTCGAGTTTGCGGGCAATGACCCCCGTCGAGGTTTACGAGATAGACCAGGAAAGCTTTGCGCCGCTGCTGCACGAAAGGCCCGAAATGGCTGAAGATCTTGCGGCGATCCTGTCGAAGAGGGTGTCGGCTCTTAATGAAAGCGGCATCGCCGGACAGAACCACGCGAGCTCCAAATTCGCGCTCCTCAAAGCCATTCAGACAGTCTTTCGCGCCGCTCCGTTCAAGCGCGTTCGAGCACCTGGCTGACAAGGCATGCAGAAGGACAGAGATCCATGACCATCCGCCAAAGCGATATCACAGGCATCGATACAATCATCCAGCCGGCTATCCGTGATTTTGCCGACGGACTGAAGATAAGGCGCGTATTGCCCTCCTCGAATCGCCTGATGATCGGGCCCTTCATCCTGTTCGACCATTTCGGCCCCGCTATATTCGACGCAGGTCACGGTTTCGATATGGGACCGCATCCGCATATCGGCGTTGCGGCCGTGACCTACCTGATCGACGGCGAGATCGTCCACCGCGACAATTTCGGTAAAGTGCAGACCATCCGTCCTGGCGAGGTCAACTGGATGACGGCCGGGTCGGGCATCGTCCATTCCGAGCGCACGCCACCGGAAGTCCGGGCGTCGGGAAGCAATCTCTTCGGCGCTCAGGCTTGGATCGCCCTCCCCTCCCGCTATGAAGAAATTGCCGCCGACGTCGCACATTTTGGCGCTCCCGAAATACCCAGGATCTGTGCCGACGGCGTCGAGCTTACGTTGATCGCCGGCGCGTCCGACGGGTTGGTCTCGCCGGTAAGGACGTTCTCCGACATGGTCTATGCCGAAATTGTGCTCACGAGCGGTGCGCGATACCAGGTGAAACCCGAACACCGTGAGCGTGCAATCTACATCGTCGCCGGTGAGGTTGGAATTGTCGGCCAGTTCGGGACGTTTCATGAGGCCGAATTGATAGCTCTGGCGCCCGGCGCTGAGATTGTGCTCCAGGCGCCTGCCTTCCATGCGGCGAGGCTGATGCTGATAGGAGGCGAGCCCTTTTCCGAGCCACGTCATATCTATTGGAACTTCGTCTCCTCTTCAGCCGAACGGATCGAGCAGGCAAAGGCGGATTGGCGCGAACGCCGCTTCTCCGGCGTGCCGGGAGACCACGAGTTCATGCCTCTGCCAGATCGCAGCGTGTGAGGGATAAGGCAGCGGATGGTGACCTCAGCGCCGCGACAGCTTTACGCCGGTGGCGTAGGCAGACCACTACGATATCAAGTAGAGATCGTTCATCGTTTCCTCGTCGAGCAAACCGTCGAACCAGACGTCGAAGATTGTCTCGAGCAGGAACTCGTCGTTGCTTGCTTCGGAAAACAGCGTGAGGGACGCGTGCAACTTCTTCGCATCAACCTCACCGAAGACAGCGCGAGCGCTTAGGCCGGAGAGCCGCTGCAGGGTGCCAACACATTCCCGATAACGGCCTCCTAGGATCGGAAATGAGAGATAAGCGCTGGCTTCGTCGAGCGATGTGATTGAATATGGCTCAGGCGCAGTACCGCTTCGCCTGGTGGCCAACGTTGGGAAGATGAACTCCATATAGGGAGTGCACATCATTCCTTGACGGAGAATAGCCAGCGCGTCGTCGTAGACCGGATCCTGTGCGCTGACGAACCTCTGCAAATCATACTCGTCGTGCATTAGGATAGATCCCTGGGAAACCCTCAACATTCGTGCCCTGACTAGCCGTCGAGGACATCTGCATAGTCCGGGTGCTTGGCGAAAAAGCGGCTCATGAAGGGACATTTCAAGATCGCTTTACGGCCGGTTTTGCGGAGCAGCTCGAAGGTGCCCTGCGCCAATCGCGACGCGATCCCTTGTCCGGAAAATTCCGACGGGACTTCGGTGTGTATCAGCGCGACCTTCCCGCCCTCGAGCCGATAGTAGGCCGCCGCAAACATATCGCCGGCGATCGGCAGCTCGAAACGGTCCTGTTCGACGTTTTCAACGACTTGTGCATCCATCTTTATCTCTCGATTGTATGTCACGTTTGTCACCGGAGGGAGATTGGCCGGCCGCTATCGCACCGCAGGCAACCGCAGAGTGACGGTCGTGCCTGCCCCAAGTGTGCTCTGAATATCGATGCTTCCGCCTGACTGCTCGGCAAAGCGCTTCACCATCGGCAAACCGACGCCGCCGAGGCCTTCGCTTTTGGTGGTGAAGAACGGATCGAAGGCGCAGACCATCGTCTCGCTGGTCATCCCGATACCGCTGTCCGCGACACGGATATCTACCTGACCGGCGGTAGAGCTTTCAGAGGCCAAGCCGGCATCGATCGAGATGAAGCCGCCGTCAGGCATTGCATCGCGCGCGTTGAACAGAAGATTCAGAACCGCATTTTGCAATCCAAGGCGATCGCATCTCACCAAAGGCAGGTCCGATCCAACCCGAAGCTCAAGACCGAAATTGGCATCCAAGGCGCTCCGCACGAGGGTTTCGATCTCAGCCAGGCAAGCACCTACGTTTGTGTATTCGATTTCCGCGGGGCTCTCTCGGGCCAGGCTGATGGTTTGCCGGACAAGGCCACCAGCCCGTTCCAAAGCCGTTTTGGCGCCGGCAACTACAGGCCCAAGCGCCGGAGCCGCTTGGATGCTCGGATCGCGGGCCAGGTGGTTCAACGCCGACGAGGCGACCTGAATGAGATTGCCCAGGTCATGGACGATGCCGGCCGTCGACATTTGCACGGACATACCACTTCCAGGACCATCGGATGGGCTGTCGAAGACATCTTCTTTTATGTCCGGACGAAACATTTCATTACCCCGTTGGCTCAGCCGACACCTATTTGCTTCAATACACTATAATTTATGGTATTTATTATCCATTATGTCTAAGAAGACTCCGATACATACTTCTGTATATCCAAACGCGAGACCATGATCTATTGATAGCCGATCCCGCTGATGTAGTTGGCAAGCAGCCGTTCCTGCAGTTCCTCTTGTTTGAAGAGCGCCTTCATCGCATCACGGATATCGAGGACGCCTAGCGGTTTCGAGTCAGCCCCGAGCACCGGCACATTCTGCAGGCCTTGCGCGGCCATGGTCTGCCAGACTGAATGAAGATCATCATCGGGACCACAAGACACGATGGACCGGCTCATCAATGCCGCAATCGGCGCTTCTGTTGGCCCTGAATTCGCTAGATGGCGGACAAGGTCGGACTTGCTCAGCACGCCTGCCGCCTCCCCACTGCCGTGGCACACCACGACCAGGCCTATTGCGGGCCTGGAAAGCGAGAGTGCTGCACTGCGGAGTGGAGCGTCGACGTCGATCACCATGAGACGGGCCGATATTACTGGATGCAGACTGTCAATGCGCATGACGCCCTCCTGAGAGCGCCTCGCGGCCGCGGCCGGGAGGCTGGGATCGGTTCCAGGGTTTGGTCGCCGAGGTCGGCGCCTTTGCCTGGCCGGTCAGAATGGCGCGAAAACAAGCGCCATTCTGACCCATTCCAAAGATTAGCTTAGCGCTGCTTTGCTCAGGCCAAACTTCGCATCCCCCGAGCCCGGGACCGGTTTGAAGCCGATGTTCAGACGGTTCCAAGAATTGACCGCCATGACGACGAAGGTCAGATCGGAGATTTCCTTCTCGGAAAGCTGCGACCTGACCCGATCGTAGACCTCGTCCGGGACACCCTGCTCGGGCAGCTTGGTCAAGACTTCCGTCCATGCCAAGGCTGCACGCTCGCGAGGAACGAACAGGGTCGAATCCCGCCAGGCTGCCAGGTGGTAAAGGCGCAGTTCGCGCTCGCCATGAATCTTCGCCTGTTTGACGTGCATATCAAGGCAGAAGGTGCACCCGTTCAGTTGCGCGGCTCGGACGGCAACAAGGTCGCGGATCGGTTCTTCGATCGACCCCTCTCGCGTCGCACCAAGAAATTCAATAAATTTCTTCAGAAGTTCCGGCGACTGCTCCGCATAACTCGCGCGTTGGGCGACGGCTTTTCCTTTCGGAGCGACCGGTGACGCTGCAATATTCATTACTTATCTCCTTGAGGTGTTTGCAATCCATTGCAGCGTAAGGATGACCGGTGAGCCAAACTGTTGCTATCGTGCCGATGATATGTATTGCCATTCGATCGGTTTGGGGCGCCTAAACCGAAGTATAGGAAGCGGTGGAAATTGGCACCCTGAACGCTGCCCTCGGCAATTCGCTTTGCCGCAGGCATGCGACAGGTGCGCGGCGTTTGGGTCACTTGAAGGGCGAGGCTGAACCGACCGGTGTCGATAGAACCTGGATCGAAACTGCGCTCACTCTTCGAAGGGAGCGTTCATCACAAGATCAACTGCCGAAGTCGCCTTGTAGCCGGAAACAAAGCGCTCGCCGAAGTCCCGGGCAAAGTTGTCGTAGGTGGTTTCCGGCCTGACCTCGGCGATATGGCAAAAGCATCGGGCCATCCGTCGCTTCATTTGGAGGCGTGGAAACTCACCGATGATCTTTGCAATCTCGGCTGACGAAACGAGGCTGTATTGCAAGCCGACGACATCGAGGCAGATGCCAGCTGTGCAAAGCGCCACCTCAGCCTCCTTGTAGAGGCCGATCGACGGCGTCGAGTTGAGGGCGATGCTGTCCCAGATCAATTGGGCGCGCCGCTCGTCGAAGCCGCCTTCCCGAACGAAGGTGCGGGCAAGATCGGCGCCTTCCACTTCGAAACGGCGCGGCCCGGCGAAGTCCTCATTGAGCGTGACGTCATGCAACAGGGTTGCAACGGCAACAACCTCCGCGTCGTGCTGGATATTCTGAATCTGTCCGATCCGGGCCGCGAAAAGCCAGGATCGGACTACGTGGTTGAACAAGTAAGGTTCACATCGCTGGCGGGCATGTTCGATCGCCCGGCCAACAAGCGGTGTATCGGGGACCGAAATCCCCGCAAGTGTGCGGCTGGCGATCGAATTCATGTCACTGACCGTCCCTTCGCATACGCCCCGATGGTCCGGGGGGCCACGATTTCATTTCGCGTTCGTCGTCAGTTCCTTTTCGCTGGTGTCGACGACGAAAATAGCAAGCAGACGAGCGCCTTCCGTGTTGCTGGCGTTTTCGCTGACGGCATGACGGTCGCCCGGGAATTCCGAGAAACTCTCGCCGGCGCGATAAGTCTTCACCGGCCCATCGTTGACCTGGCTTCGGATCGTCCCCTCCAGGACCGTGGCATAGATGAACGCGGATTTGGGATGGGTATGGGCCGGCGACGTACCCCCCGGCGCGTACTCGACGAGCACGGCTTTCATGCTCTTGCCAGGCACGTTTGGAAGGGCCTGGTCGTAGACAAGCTTCACGCTGGCGGCGTCTTTGGCCATTGCTGCGGTGACGGAAGCGGCGGTGAGCGCGGCGCAGAGAAGTGTTTTGATCATGTCTGGTCTCCTTGTTGTAATGCGAATGGTGGGCCTATCCGATGATTGCTTACTTCGGTGGTGTGTATCGGCTGAGCCAATCATCGAAACGCACGGCGCCGATGCGCGCATTCTCGCCGGGCACCAGCGTTCGATCGTCGATTGCCACCTGGCCGTAGTAGAGCGCGCCGGGATCCGGGACGACTTTGCGCGGGTCGTTGGTGGCCTTCAGGAAGCGCTCGACAAGTTCGCTCATGCGAACGCGCTCCGGGCCGGCAATTTCGATCATGCCGTTCAACGGCGCGGCAAGCGCGACGTCCGCCATCGCATCGGCAACATTATCAGCCGCCATGGGTTGGAAGTAGGCCGGTGACATATGAATGGTATCTCCGACAGCGCCCGTGTTTGCGATGGCGGCGGTGAATTCGAAGAACTGCGTGGCGTGAACGATCGTGTAGGGAATTCCGGACTCCCTGATCAGCTTTTCCTGAAGCAACTTGCCCCGGAAATAGCCCATGCCCTGCAGCCGGTCGGTACCGACGACCGACAGCGCCACGTGATGACGGACACCGGCAGCCGTTTCGGCGGCAAAGAGATTACGCCCGGATGCCTCGAAGAACTCCAGGGCAACCTTTTCCTCGAACGACGGCGAGTTCGCGAGGTCGACGACGACCTGCGCACCGGAAAGCGCGGCGGCCAGACCCTCTCCCGTAACGGTGTTGACGCCCGAATTCGGCGACGCCGCAAGCACGTCGTGTCCTTTGTTTCGCAGTCTCTCCACGGTCTTTGAACCGATCAGCCCGGTTCCGCCTATGACGACGATCTTCATGTCTAGTCTCCTGGTGTTGCGTGTCTATTTTCGTTGCTCGATCGGATGCTGGGCGTTTCCGGCCTGCTACTGACTGACCGATGCAGCAGCATCCTCGATGAGTGACGTGACCTCGTCGGGATGCGAGACCATGAGCGCGTGGGACGCGCCCTCGATGACGACGGTCTTTACCGCGTGCGCACGCTTGGCCATGAAACTCATGACGGCTGCCGGGATGTTCCGGTCATCTGAGCCGTAGATCATGTAGGACGGCAGCGTCTTCCATGAGGCGACGCCCGAGGCTTCAGCCAGAGCTGCCTGCGCAACAGGGCGTTGAGTGGCAGCCATCAGCAAGGTCTGCTCTTCCGGAACGTCGGCGGCGAACTGGGCGCGGAACTTGGCCGGCTGGATGAAGAGGTCTTGTCCGCCGTCCGGCAACGCGACTGGAGCAAGCGCGCTACCCAAGGTGCTGCCGGGAAACATGCTGGACAATGTAAGGCTCGATTCGCCGGTATCCGGCGCGAATCCCGCCACGTAGACCAAGGCCTTCACATTGGGATTGCCATTGGCGGCCTCGGTGATGACAGGCCCGCCGTAGGAATGCCCCACCAGCACGACCGGCCCGGAAACCGACCGGACGATGGCTGAGACTGCTTTCGCATCGCTGGCAACGCTGCGGAGCGGATTGGCTGCGGCTATCGCTACATAACCGTCTTTGCTGAGTTTCGTGATGACTGCGTCCCAACTCGACGATTCCGCGAAGGCGCCGTGCACCAGTACGATCGTCGGCTTGGGCTGAGAATTCGCGGCCTGCGCCATCCCGCCGCCCGACGCGGCAAGCGCCGCAGTGAGCGCCAGGACTCGAGTTATGTTTCGCATTTGCTTTCTCCCGTGTGGCCTGTGGTGACCAATGCTCAGGAGAATGCGCCGACGTGGCCCGCCAGCCTATTGTGCGGAAGGGTCTGTCATACAATGCCAAGGTGCAGGGTAGGTCACCAGGGAGATCAGGTGCCCCGGAGCACGATTGAGGTATCTATGCCGGGTGTGCATTGTCGGCAGGCGCCGGAATAGACACTGAGGCGCGCGGCCAGAGAGCTGTCGATCCGTTGAGCATTGGTGAGCCGGCCGGATCGACACGGCGGCAAAGCCTTCTCTCGTCAACGACATAGTCCCTGGCCTTCGGCCTGCATCGCCCAATGCCTTCGTATGGGTCAAACAGCTGGACCGTCTGATCGTGTCGCTGCGTCACGGCATTTATATTTGCGTGGGTGAATACCATCCAAGCTACCAATGGAGTTACCAAAATGAAAATGACAGCCCTTGCTGCCGCCGCGCTTGTTATTACAGCAGGAAGCGCCATTGCCGGAAGCGACCACTATGGATCAAACGGAGCCCAGCAGCCTGCGACTGCGTCTGACAACGTGTATACATCCTCGATCAAAAAAATGAGCAACGATATCGGGGTGCCGAAAACCGTACGCAAGCCGATTGTTCCCAACGATGAATATGGCCAGGGCATCTGGGGTCACTGATCCCGACCTGCAGAAAATTGAACGGACCAGGGCGTGACCCTGGTCCTTCCGCCGTATCGGCAATACGGCTCCGTGGAGGTCCGTCTGTCGGCAAATCCACTGCCCGGCCGCCTCGTGCCCGGCCTGTCCGCGCCTGTCGAGATTGACCGAGGGAGCGCCCTCAGCGAGGACAAAGTCCGTTGAATGGCGCCTGACCGGGGCCTTCGCCGACAGCATTGCTCAGTGTGCCGATTTCTGTCTTGCGCGTTGATCCCTGCAATGCGACTGCAGCCGTTTACGTACCTCAATTTGCGTCCTGTCGACGAACGTTCTCGCCTCCGACCTATTTGGAGGGATTCGTGCGGCAGCTTCCCGGAAAATCGTCGTGAGGAAGACCGATTGCTCAGGCATTATTCGGCCGTCTATTGGCGCGACGACTTCGCAGTCGTGGCTCAGAGCACTGCCATCCCGCCGTCGACCCGCAGATTAATGCCCGTGACGAAACTGCTCGCGTCCGAGGCAAGGAACAGGGCGGCTTTTGCCAGCTCTTCCGGCTGCCCCATCCGGCCCAAGGGTATTGCCTCAGCCATCGCCTTTTCAGACAGCCCGCGCTGCTCAAACGGTATGCCTAGCTTATCGAGAATAGCCGTATCCACCGGACCTGGGCTAAGCACGTTGACCCGGATACCGCGAGACTTCAGTTCGATCGCCCAAGCGCGCGCAAAGGCATTTATGGCCGCCTTGGAGCCCGCGTAAACAGCATGACCGTCCAGAACCTTCTCGCTGGCCAGCGAGCCTGTGAGGATGATTGCGCCGCCGTTCCGCATGATCGGAATCAGCTTCTGGACGCCGAAGAAGACGCCTCGCGTGTTGACGGCAAATTGCGCATCATATTCTGCCTCGGAGACGTCGGCCGAGTGGGTGATGGTGTTTATGCCGGCGTTCGCCATATAGATGTCGAGCGCCCCGAACCTCTGGAGGATCTGCTGCGCCACCTCATCATGGTGCGCCACGTCGGCCGCATTTCCCTGAATGCCCAGCGCGCCTGCCCCGATCTGCGCGATCGCTTCCTCGACCGCCTGCCGCCGGCGGCCGGTAATGACGACTTGCGCGCCCTCGGCGGCAAAGATTTTTGCAGCCGATAGTCCGATCCCGCTGTTTCCGCCGGTGACCACCGCGATCTTGCCTGAGAGTGCGCCCATGTCGTTCCTGCCTTCGAAAAATTGTGCCGGTGCTGCTGCGATAGTCGCAACCGCTGGCCAAGAAAATTTCACGCCGAATTGAGACCGCCAAAATGAGCGGCAATCGCAAACGGCTACCGATTGATAAACTCGCGGCGCTTAGCCAGTTTGACGTCTTGGAGAGCGCATTGGCCTTCAAGGCAGAACAAGCGCGCGGCGGCGACCCCCGACAGCGCGACGTAGTGTCGAACACCGGCGATCACCTCCGCGCTGCACAGGCGCGGTTGCCCGAATGGCAGCCGTGTCGCAGCACATGTTTCGCGCCTTTGCCAGCGCTCCAGCTCGATGGCGCAGTGGTTCGGTTCCACAATCCGGGACATGAGCCGGCAGAACCAGCATTCAGGCCACCGCTCGGCTATGCGAGCGCACAAGGTTTGACCTGGCGCGCCACCCGAAATGCGGTTCAGGGCGCGCGAAATATTGCCAAAGGTGGTCATCGGCGGCTCCAAGGAATTTCGGAAAACATGCGGTCGTGACTGAGGCTTGCTATCCTTTGATGAAGGCGAGCAGGTCAGCATTGACCTGATCCTGGTGCGTGGCCGTAATCCCGTGGGGCGCGCCGGGGTAATAGATATCCTTTGCGCCTTTGATCAGTCGGGCCGACTTGACTGCCGAGTCCTTGACGGGGACGATCTGATCGTCCTCGCCATGCAGGACCAAGGTTGGTACGTCGAACTTCTTGAGGTCCTCGGTAAAATCGGTCTCGGAAAACGCCTTGACGCTTTCGTACGCGTTCACGAGACCCGCCTGCATGCTCCAGAGCCAGAACTGATCCAGAATCCCCTGGGAAACCTTGGCGCCTGGCCTGTTCGCCCCATAAAACAACGGTGCGAGGTCCCGGTAGTACTGCGAACGATCCTTGACGAGGCCAGCCCTTATGCCGTCGAATACCTCGATCGGCAGGCCTTCCGGATTGGCCGGCGTCTTCACCATGATCGGCGGAACAGCGGCGATAAGAACAGCCTTGGCCACCCGCTTCGTCCCGTGCCGTCCGATATAGCGAGCGACCTCGCCTCCTCCGGTTGAATGTCCGACCAGCGTGGCGTCCCGGAGATCCAGCGCCTCGATCACGGCTGCAAGATCGTCCGCATAGCCATTCATGTCGTTGCCGGACGTGGCCTGGCTCGAGCGGCCATGGCCGCGCCGGTCATGCGCAACCACGCGAAAGCCGTTATGGGCAAGAAAGAGCATCTGGCCGTCCCAGGCGTCGGAATTCAGCGGCCAGCCGTGCGAGAAGGTTATAGCCGGGCCCTTGCCCCAGTCCTTGTAGTAGATTTCGGTGCCGTCCTTGGTCGTGATGGTGCTCATCGTCTTGGTTCCTTTGGTTGAGGGGAAGAGGGAAGGTTTTGTTTTCGGCTCACGGCCGAAGCAGCGCGGGGCAGTCCGGCGGCAACGGTGGCGATCAGGCCGGCCAACAAGACATCGCGACGAGATCCGCCGACGGAGAAAAGTCCGTCTTTGTTCATCATGTCCATCCATGTGCTTTGAACATCCTGCTCACCGTCACGACCGTCGAGTCGGCCCGTGCGGTCGCGTTCGGGGAGGAGCGAGCGAGGAGCGGTAGAAACGCGACGGTCGTGATGGCTTGCGAGGAACAGGATGCACCGATCCGGGCCGCGAACCTATTCTACGGAAGCATCTGTCATACGATGCCAAGGTGCAGGGCAGGCACGCCGAGTATTGGGGACGGGCCGAGGCAAGCTCTTATAGACATAAGTCAATTTAGGCTTGGGTAGCGCGCGGGACCGACGCGGCATGGCCGGCGTCAGTTGCTGTTGCATGAAATGTTGCGAGTTTGTCGGTCAGGCTGGCGCCGCAAAAGAGCGCCGCTCAGTGGTGGCGATGTTGGCGCGAGCCTTGCCGCAAAACACCCAATAGGAACCACCGATGTACATCAGGACCACCCGCAGCAGCAGCGTGCCGACGGGCAGGAAGGCCTGCGCGCGCTGAAGAAGCAATTTCCCACAGCCTGAAATGGCCGGGCGCGCTGGGCGATCCTATTGGATGGAGCATGGATCGGCTTGTGCCAATTCTAGACCTCGCGCATCGGCTCGGGCAGCGTTTCCCACGCCCGGATCAGCTCACCGATGGAAGCGGCTTCCATCTTGCGCATGACATTGCCACGGTGAAGCTTGACGGTCACTTCACTGATGCCGAGGTCGAAGGCGACCTGCTTGTTGAGGCGCCCGCGCGCCACTTCACGCAGAACCTCGCGCTCGCGCGGCGTCAGCGTCTCGACGCGCTCGATGTTGCGCTTGACGATCACCGCATCCGCCCGCCGCTTGGCGTCCACCGCAATGCCCGCGATCACGGCGTCAAGCAGCGTCTGATCCCGCACCGGCTTGGTGAGAAAGTCCACGGCGCCGGCCTTCATCGCCTGGACAGTCATCGGGATGTCGCCATGCCCGGTCAGGAAGATGATGGGTTTGGGGTTGCCGTTTTTCGCAAGATGGTGCTGCAGATCGAGACCGCTCGTCCCCGGCATGCGCACGTCGAGGATCAAGCAGCCGGGGCTCTCCAACACGTCGGCGTCAAGCAATTCACGGGTTGAGGTAAAGCACACCGGCAGGAAACCCGCCGACAGGATCAATTCAGAGAGCGCCTCCCGAACAGAGGCATCATCGTCGACGATAATGACCCGCGGCTGCTCGGCTTCAGCCCTTCGCTGCTGTGATGACGGTATCGATCTCGATAAGGGCAATTGGTCAACTCTCATGTTTAGCCTCCGTTTCTGGGTTGCGTAAAGCGTCGCCGATCGCCGCAAGCAGTGCCTGGCCATCGAATGGCTTGCGAAAAAGCCCGCCAATGCCCTTGGCGCGGTGCTGATCCACTATCTCGTGGCGGCCGGTGATCAGGAACACAGGCAGGTCCGGACGCGCCTTCTTGACCAGGTCACGAAGTTCAAAGCCGTCCATGCCGGGCATCCCGATGTCGGTGATAAGCATGTCCAATCCAGACAGGCCGCTGACCAGCAATGCCCCCGCCGACGAGAAGCTGCGTGCCACATAGCCGGCGGACTCCAAGAGGTCCTCCAGCGACTCGAGTAGTCTTGGGTCATCGTCGACAATCGCCACGACAGGCCTCCGCTTGCTCACCCTCAGCTCCCCCCTGCCCGGCGCGAGTGCGTGATCGGTATTCCCAATCGCTCGGCGATGCGCACGAGGTCGGCGAGCGACGCCGCGACCATCTTCTGCATGACGTTCCTTCTATGAATTTCCAGCGTAACTTCGCTGATCCCCAGTTCAGCGGCGGCCTGCTTGTTGAGCAAGCCGCTGACCACCAGCGGCAGCACCTCACGTTCGCGCGGCGTCAGCTCGAGATAACGTTGCTTCAACACGCCCAGCTCAGCGCGCTCCGATCGCTGTGCCCGATCCTGGGCAATCGCTGCATGGATTGCGGCCATGAGGTCTGCATCGCTGAAGGGCTTAGTCAGGAAATCTACGGCGCCGTGCTTGATCGCACGCACGGAGGACGGGATATCGCCATGTCCTGTCAGGAAAACGATCGGCGGATGATCGCCCTCGGCAATCTGCCGCTGCAGATCGAGGCCGTTAATATCCGGCAACTCGATATCGAGGATGAGGCAGGCAGGGACGTCCGGCTTGTCAGCGCGGATATAATCGCCCGCCGATCCGAACGCTACGGCACGCATGCCGTGCGCAGCCAGCAGCTCACTGAGCGCCTCCCGGATGCGTTCATCGTCATCTACGATGAAGACAATTTGGCCGTCCGTCGTCATGACGCCGCTTTCGCTTCAATCGGCAACGTGAAGATAAACGTCGCTCCACGTGGTTCGTTCTTCTCGACCCATAAACGCCCGCTGTGCGACTCGATGATCGAACGGCAGATCGCCAGTCCCATGCCCATCCCTTGCTCTTTCGTGGTAAAGAACGGTTCGAATATCCGGTCGGGAAACTCGACACCCCGGCCGTGATCGCTGACTTCGGTCTGGACAACATCCCCGATATGGCGCACGCGGATTTTGATAACTCCGTCGTCCGCACCAGAGTCCATCGCCTCCATGCCGTTGCGGATGAGATTGACCAGAACCTGCTGGATTTGGACGCGATCGAACGCGACTAGCGGAATGTCGCTTCCGATATCAACGCTGATGCGAACGCCCCGCCGCATCGCTTCCTCGGTCACGAGGTCGCGTGCCTCTGCGATGACACTGCTGAGCGTCGCATTGGTTCTCGTCTCCGTGGATTGCTTGAACAGCGCGCGAATGCGGCCGACGACGTCCGCCGCCGAGTTGGCGTCCCGGATAATGCGCTCGGCCGTAATCTTCGCGCGTTCGACGTTCGGCGGTGCTGCGGACAGCCAACGGTGGCATGCATGGGAGTTGGCGACGATCGCAGCCAGCGGCTGATTCACCTCGTGGGCGATCGAAGCCGAAAGCTCGGCGAGACTTGCAGCCTGAGTGGCTTGCGCGAGTTTGTCGGAGGCTTGTCGCAGCGCTTCCTGGGCGCGCACCTCTTCGTCGATGTCGAGGGAAACCCCGTACCATTGCACAACCGCTCCGTCTTCATCACGCCGCGGCTCGACCCTGCACTCCGCCCAGCGATAGCCATCTGTTTCGCGCCAGCGAAACCGCATTGCGGAACCGCCGCCTGTTTCGAAACAATTCAGCAACGTGCGCAGCACCTCGGGAGCATCTTCGGGATGAACCAGTTCTTGCAGCAATTCCTCGATGCGCGGCTCTCCGAGTGCTTCGAAGTCAGCGATCACGGAGCGGAAATGGTCCTGGTACCGCTTGTTGAAGTAGACCGGCCCGCCGGTCGGCACCGCGCTCCAGATGCGGACCGGCACAGCGTCGATCATCTGCTGAAGCTGCAATTCGCTCCGCCGCAGGGCCTCTTCAGCCTGCATTTGATCGTCTATGTCGTGACAGAGGCCGTACCACTGGACGATGCGGCCAGTGTGATCGCGCATCGGCTCCGCCCGGCTCGACATCCAGTGATAGACGCCATCGGCGCGGCGCAAGCGATACCTCATGGAGAAGCGCTCGCCGGTGGCGAGGCAGTGACTGAGCGTATCGCCGAATGCTGCTGCGTCGTCCGGATGGACGCCGGCCTTTATCATCGCCGCCAGCCGGCTGATGCCCGGTTTGTCCAAATCCGTTACGTCCAGGCCGAGAAAGTCGACCATGCGCTTGTTGAAAAAGGTCGGATCGCCATCGGGCCTCAGGCGCCAAACGTGGCTCGGAACCATGTCGACAAGCTGCGAGAGCTCCCGCTCCCGGTCGCCCAATGCCTCAAGGCTTTCACGCAAAGTGAGCACCGCCGCCTGATGCTGCCGGGATATGGCGGCCACGACGAGCGCCGAAAATGCCGAGATGGCCAGAAAAAGCTGCAGCATGATCTGGTTGTGCTTCTGGGACTCGGGATCGCCGGCAAATTGGCTGGCGCCGGATATCGTGAATACCGCCGTGATCAGAGCGAGAACGGTCAATGCTACGGCGGCGCCTCTGAACTCAAAGCGCACTGCGGCCCAAAGAAGAGGCGGCATGATGATGTAGGCGAAGGGCAGATAGCCGCTCAAGGAAAGGGCGGCGATACCAAGAAAGATCAGCCCCAGGACGCAAGCTTCCATCCACCGCGCTGCTGAGAGCTGCGCCTTGCCGCGCCAGTTCTGGAACACGACCAGCGCCAGTGGCGCTACGATCAGGACTCCCGTCGCGTCTCCGATCCACCACAGCGGCCAAGCCGTCGCAAAGGTTTGCGATTGTATGCCAAACCACGCAAGCGCCGCACTTCCCACCGTCGCGCTTGCAACTGGCGCAATTCCAGCGGCCAGTACGACGAATGCGAGAACGTCGCGCAAGGTTTCCAGCCGAACTGGGCGCTTGCAGGTCTGGTTCACGAGCCATGCGCCGGCCACCGCTTCAAGAGCGTTGCCGGCAAAGATCAGGAAGGCCGCGGGCAGCGGAGTGTGGAACCACAAGAAGTTGCTGAACAGTTCGGCCAGACAGGCCCCCAGCACCCACCACGGCCAGCTATACCTGGAGGCGAAGACAAGCGTAGCGATGAACAGTCCGCTCGGAGGCCAAATGGAAATCCCTGTTCCAGGTATGATTGCGAGCGACTGGGCGAAGCCGCAGCCCAGGACATAGACCGTAATAAAAAGCCCCAGATGCAAGAATTGGGGACGGTGCGACCAGACGCGCGATAACCTGCCTCTTTCAAGATCGCTGATCATGTTGCCGCGAATCAGGCCTGGTTCACTCGTCGCCAAAGATCGGCCACTTCCTTGCAATCCCGGTCCGGATCGGTCGAAGTCATGCTTTAACGCGCCCGTTGCGTTGGAATCGGTCTCGCCAAGTGAGTTGGGCGCTGTCGTCATCGGGTGCCCCTGACGGACAAACAAACTCTGGAGATTGTCGGCGCTTCGTATAGCACTTGCTCTTGGTAGCTGGATCTGGGCTGACGGACTCACACCGTCACCCTAATCCCGCCACGCCCCAACCGCACCTCATGGAAATCCATGCATTGCGCGGGGGCAGCGACGCCCTTCACCGAAAGGAGAATAAACCAAGCGTTTGCTGAGCGCCGCCGGATACGTTCAGCATCGTCCAAGATGAGGACGATTGTCGTCGTCCGGCATCATTGCACAGCTTTCGCTTCAACCGGGAGAGTGAAGATGAATGTCGCTCCATGCGGCACACTGTTCTCCGCCCATAGGCGTCCGCCGTGAGACTCGACGATCGAACGGGAGACCGCCAGCCCCATGCCCATCCCATTCCCTTTCGTCGTAAAGAACGGCTCGAATATCTTGTTAGGACGTTCGATACCCGGGCCGCGGTCGCTGACCTCGGTCTGGATCGTGTCCTCCATCCGGCGCACACGCAGCCCGAGAACCCTGTCCGTGGTGGAGTCCATCGCCTCCATGCCGTTGCGAATGAGGTTGACCAGGACCTGCTGGATCTGGACGCGATCGAAGGCGACGAGCGGAAGATTGCTTTCGACATCGATGTCCATGCGAACGCGACGCCGTATGGCTTCCTCGGCCATGAGGTCACGCGCTTCGGCAATAACGCTGGGGATCGGCGTGCTGGTTCTCATTTCAAGCGAAGGTCTGAACAAGGCACGGATGCGGCTGACGACATCCGCCGCCGAGTTGGCATCGCGGATGATGCGCTCGGCCGTGATTTTCGCGCGCTCGACGTTCGGGGGCACGGCGGACAGCCAACGGTGGCATGCGTTGGAGTTGGCGACGATGGCGGCCAACGGCTGGTTCACCTCATGAGCGATGGATGCGGAGAGTTCGGCAAGGCTCGCCGCCTGGCTCGCACGCGCAAGTCTCTCTTGTGCCAGTCGAAGCTCCTCTTGTGTTCGCACCTCATTTTCGATGTCGAGGCAGATAACGTTCCACTGCACGATGGCACCTTCAGCGTTGCGCATCGGCGCGGCGCGCGTCTCGACCCAGCGATATTCACCATCGAAGCGCCGCAGACGGTGCCGTCGCGCATACGGCTCGCCGGTGGACAAACAATGGGCATATCTCTCTTTGACACCTGTCAGGTCGTCGGGATGAACACCGGCGTCGAGTGTGCCAGCCAGCCGGGACTTTCCCGCTTCGTCCAATTCCTCAAGATTGTATCCGAGGAATTCGCGGAGCTGCTGGCTGCGATATATCGGTTCGCCATCCGGAGCGGCGCAATCGATCATTGCCGGCAGCGTTTCAACGAGCTGCCAGAGCGCACGTTCTCTCTCGCGCAGCGCCTCTTCGACGCGCAGCTGGTCGTCGATGTCGTGCGTAAGGCCGTACCATTGGACGATGCGTCCACCTTGGTCCCGCAGCGGCTCCGCGCGGCCCTCCATCCAGCGATAAACGCCGTCGGCACGCCGCAGGCGATACTTCATGAAGAAGCGCTCGCCGGTGGCGAAGCAGCTGTTGAGTGCTTCCCTCAGGCTGGCGGCATCGTCGGGATGGACGACGTTGGCAATGAAGGCCGCCAGCCGGCTCGTGTCCGGCTTTTCCGCGTCCGCTATGTCCAGGCCGAGAAAATCTATCAGGCGCCTGTTGAAAAAGGTCGGCTCGCCGTTCGAAGACAGCCGCCAGAGGTAGCTCGGAACCATGTTGACGAGCTGCGAGAGCTCTCGTTCGCGGTCGTGCAATGCGGCCTGCGTGGTCACCAGATCATGGATGTCGACGCTCACGCCGTACCACTGGAGGATGCTGCCATCTTCGTCGCGCAGCGGCTCGGCGCGAGTCTCGGTCCAGCGATAGCCGCCGTCGGCCCTCCGTTGGCGATATCTCTGAACGTAAGGCACGCCCGTTGCGAATGAATGGCGGATCGCCTGCCGTGCGGTGTCGATATCGTCTGGATGGATCACGCTCAGGGACGGCGAGCCGTCCGGGGCGGTGATGTCACCGAGCGTGGCCCCGGTTACGTCGGTGAACCGCTTGTTGACGTAGGATGGCCTTCCCTCCCGTGTCGTACTCCAGATCAAAGCGGGCACGGTGTCGATAAGCTGCTGAAGGCGCCGCTCACTTTTGCGCAACGCCGCCTGCGCGCGCACCTCATCGTCGATGTCGAGAGAAACCCCGTACCATTGCACGACCGTTCCGTTGTCATCGCGCCGCGGCTCCACCCTGCACTCAGCCCAGCGATAGGTGCCGTCTTTTTCGCGCCAGCGAAACCGCATCGCGGAGCCGCCGCCAGTTTCGAAACAATTCGATAACGTGCGCTGCACCTCGGGAGCATCTTCGGAATGAATAACCTCGTGCAGCAGCGTTTCGATGCCCGGCTCGCCGAGAGCATCAAAGTTCGCGATAACGGAGCGGAAATGGTCCTGGTATCGCTTGTTGAAGTAGACCGGCCCGCCGGTCGGCATCACGCTCCAGATGCGGACCGGCACGGCGTCGATCATGTGCTGCAATTGTCGCTCGCTTCGCCGCAACGCCTCTTCGGCGTGCATCTGATCGTCTATGTCGTGACAGAGGCCGTACCACTGGACGATGCGGCCGGCGTCATCGCGCATCGGCTCCGCCCGGCTCGACATCCAGCGATAGACGCCATCGGCACGGCGCAGGCGATAGCGCATGGCGAAGCTCGCACCGGTAGCGAAGCAACCACGGAGTGCATCGCCGAATGCTGCTGCATCGTCCGGATGGACGCCGGCCTGTATCATCGCCGCCAGCCGGCTCATGCCCGGTCTGTCCATATCCGTTATGTCCAGGCCGAGAAAATCGACCATGCGCTTATTGAAGAAAATCGGCTCGCCGTCCGGATCGAGCCGCCAGATGTGACTCGGTACCATGTCCACGAGCTGCGAGAGCTCCCGCTCGCGGTCGCGCAATGCTGACTCCGCCCGCTTCTGGTCCTCAATGTCTATTGTCGTGCCGTACCATTGAATGATGCGGCCCTGACTATCGCGAAAAGGTCGTCCTGAGCTTCGAAACCAGCGATAGACGCCATCGGCGCGCCGCAGACGATGCTCGGTGTCATAGTGATCGCCGGTTTCGAGGCAATGCCGCCATCTGGCGGCGACACGATCATAATCGTCGGGATGGACGGCTCGACGCCAGCCGAACTCAACGTCGTCTTCGGAGTTGTTGAGATCCTCATGCGTGTTGCCGAGGAACGCCACGGTGTTTGGGCTCACAAAGGTGAATCGTCCGGCGGCATCGGCTGCCCACGCGTGGCCGGGCATACTCTCGATGATTTGCAGCGCGAGCGTTGCTTCGGGGTCGATTTCGCCAAGTGAGTCGGACGCTGCTGTCATTGGCTTCTCCTGTCGGACAAAGAAAGCCTGGGGACGGTCAGCGCTTTATATAGCACTTGTTTTCAATATCTGGACAGGCGAACTCACCGCCTAAATCTAGTCCCGCGATGCCCCGGCTGCATCTCATGGAAATCCATGCATTGCGCGGAGATATCGCCGCTGCGGCGGCCCGGCCGCTACGGCGCGCCTAACGATCGCCTCGGGCAAGAAGCGACGCGGATCGACGCGTCAACACCACCACTGGGAAATACGAGCCGGACAGGTAAGACGCTCGGCTGCCTCTTCGTCGGCTGCAGAGTGAAACCGGAAAAACCTCTTCATTCGTCATCCCTGTCTCGTCCGGTTAACACGGCTCATGAGATAATCTGGAAGCCTCGCCCGACCAAAACATCTGTTCCAAAGTATAGGGCCTGGACGCGGTTTTAGTTCTGCGGAGCGGCTTGGCGGGCGAGCAATTGTTTGGCGACAATGAGACAGGGCGCAGCGACCGCGAACAGCAGGACGAGCGCGAAGAAAGCTTCGTCGAACGAGATCGTGGCGACCTGCTTCTCAAGCGCGCGCTGCAGCAGCGGCAGCGCGGCCTTGGTCGCCGCGGCGCTGTCGATACTATTCGCCAGAACGTTCGCAGTGGCTCTCAAGCGCTGGTCCACGGCTGGATCGCCATTGACGAGGTGGGACGTCAGTATCGTCCGGTTGTGGACATTCTGGTGATCAATATACGTTTGCAAGAGGGCTGTGCCGGTCAGACCGCCCGCCTGCTTGCCGAAGTTGAACAGCCCGATGCCGAACGGCAGCGTATCAGGGGCAAGGCCCTGCAGTGTAATCAGCGTCAGTGCCACGAACAGAAGGCCGAGGCCGAATCCCCGCAGCAGCAGAGCAAGGGTCAGGTCCGGTGATCCGCTACCGCTCGTCGAAGCGGACAGCAGCCACATGGCGCCTGCGAAGAGCAGAATGCCAAACGGAGCAAGCGTGATCGGGCGCATCCCGGTCTTTTGGATGACGAAGCCGGACAACAAAAGTCCAAGCGCGAGCATGGCTCCGCTTGGCAGCAGAAGCACTCCCGCGCCCGTGGCGGTAAAATCGAGCACGTTGAGGGCAAAAGCCGGAATGAGATAGGCGCTGCCTGAAAGGGCAGAGCCGGCGACGAAGCTGACGAGAAGACCAAAGCGAAAGTCCGGATTGCCAAGGGGCGAGATGGCCAGCAGTGAGCCTTCTGAACGAAGGCGGGTCTCCCAGACGGCCAGAAGGCCGGCGGCCGTCATACCAGTTGCGGCAAGGAAGGTGATGTCGGTGTCGTCGAACCAGTTGAACCTGCTGCCTTGCAGCAAGACGTAGGTCAAAAGCGCGGCGCTGATGCCGAGCAACAATATCTCGACGGCAGGAAACCTAGTTTTCCGCCAAAAGGTCCGATCGCCGTCCGCCGCCAACAGGACAAGGGAGACGATGCCGAGCGGAATGATGCTCAGGAATATCCACTCCCAGGTAAGATGGTCGACAAGCCAGCCCTGCAGGGCCGGCGTGACGGTCGTCGGAGCCATGACGGCGCCTACGGCAAAAACTGCCTGAACGACCGGCTGATGCCGATGCGGGAAGCGAAAGAACAGCAGCGTCTGGCCGGCGACGAGAATTGTGCCGCCGGCCAGCCCCTGGACAATGCGGCAGATGCAAATCCAGGTGAGGTCCACCGACAACGTCAAGGCCGCGGATGCCAGCAGAAGGGCGACAACCCCCGCGCGGAGGCAGGCGGTCGGCCTGGCTGCCGTTACAAGAAGCGGAGCGACAAGGAACGCCGTCAGCTTCGCCGCGATGAAAACCACGTCGACCATCGCCAGCTCGTCCGACGTTGCGTAGGTGTCGCCAAGCATGTCGATCCGGCCGATGGACAGTGCGGTGGATGCGACCGCGTCCATGAAGGCGGCCAGCACGACGCCGATTGCTATCAAGGAAGCGCGCAGGGTGCCGGGATGGCGCTGCACAGCCGCCGTTTCGGCGAGGTGCATCATTGCGCTGAGCGCCCGTTCGCGGTCCCGCCTGTCTGCATTTCCTGCGCTACGGCCGGAGCATCCCCGGCGCCGACGGTGATGGCAACGCGAGCCGAGAGTCCCGGAACCAGGCGGCCGGGCAACGGATTGCGCGTCATCCTGATCTTGACCGGCACGCGTTGGACGACGCGGATGAAGTTGCCGGTGGCATTGTCCGGCGGCAGCAGGCTGAAGGCTGCGCCGCTGCCAGGAGCGAAGCTGTCGACAAGGCTGGCGATTTCAAGATCTGGATATTCATCAACCATGACGCGGACCCGTTGGCCGATCTCAACCTGCTTCAGCTGCGTTTCCTTGAAGTTTGCGACGATCCAGACATCGTTAACCGGAACGATGTCCAGGGCTGCCGTCCCTGGGGTGACATAGCGGCCGACCCGGATCTGGCGATTGCCGACGATGCCGTCGACCGGGGCCCTCACGACGGTGTTGGCCAGGTCTAGCATTGCCAGGTCGAGCGCTGCCTGTGCCTGCGACAGGGCTGCCTGCGCGCCGGACAATTGTGCATCCAGGACGCCGAGCTTCAACTTCTGAGCCAACAGATTGGCCTCTGCGCCGTCCAGCGATGCCCTTGCCTTGTCATGGCCGGCCTGCGCATCCTGCAGCTTCTGATCGCTTGCGGTTCCGTTCTTCTGCAGCGTGACGTAGCGGCTTAAGTTGGCGCGGGCGAATTGCAGGTCGGCTGCGGCAGATTGCTTCTGCGCCTCGGCCTGCGCGATCAATGCGTCCTGCAGTTCACGGGTCGCCTTGATGTTGGCGATTTCCGCCTGCCGGGCGGCGACGTTGGCTTTCGCCTGCTCCGCCTTGGCCTTGTAGTCGCTGTCGTCGATGCGAAACAGGACAGCACCCTTTGACACACTGGCATTGTCGTCTATGTCGACTTCGACGACGTAACCGGCGAGCTTCGGAGCGATGCTGGTAATGTCTCCGCGGAGATAGGCGTTATCGGTCGTTTCCTCGAACCGGCCCCTTGTAAACCACTGCCAACTCCAAATAGCTGCCATTGGCAGCACCATAAGGGCAACGAGGGCGATCGCGATCTTGCGGGGTTGGCTCATGATTGCCTCGACCCCAAGTCGACGCGCTCACTATCGAAGGAGATCTCCGCCTGCCGAAGAGCGAGCCGTTCGGCAAGGCTGCAAACCCACGGTGCGCAATAGAGTCTCACGAGAACGTCTCCGTCGAGCTGCGGCTCTGCAACAAGGCAGAACTGAAGAACGATCGCGGATTTCACGGCCTCGCCGCTATCATGCGGACGAACATCCCATTTGCCCTGATCGGTAGTTCGTACTGAACCTCAGCACAGGTCGTATTGTCAGTCGGCCGGATTCAGGCGCGCGAACGTGGCGGCGCGGATCTCCGTATTGCCGAAGACCGTCCACGAGAAAATCCACTTTGAAGTAAATTCCGGACATCCCGTGGCAGCAATGATCGCAGAGAGCGCCCTCTTGAAGAGTTTGGTTGTCTTAACGTTCACCTATTTTGTATTTTGACAAGCGCGCAACACGCGTTCGCTGTGCGGCAGTTGCGACAGTTCATGAAACAACCCGCTATCTTGCCTCCGGCTAACGCGGTGCGACACGCAGCCCGGCGGCATCGAAGAGATGCATGCGCTCCGGCGGCAGAGCGAGGTTGATCGGCGGCCCTTGCGATTCAACGCCCTGCTGCTTGAGAACGGCGATAAGTTTGCTGTCGCCGGCAATGGTGGCGTGGACAACGGTTTCCGGTCCCAGCGCCTCGGCCAGCGTTATCCGCGCTTCCACCGATCCCTTGCTGCCATCCGAAAGTTGGATGTCGTGTGGTCGGATGCCAAGCGTCGCGTCGTCTCCCGGTTTCAGCGCGACCCCGTCGGCGGCGACCGAGGCCGACAGCCCGCCCGGACCTTCGACACGCACCTCGGCGCCGCTTGCCGAACGCACCTTCACCGGCAGCAGGTTCATCCGCGGCGCGCCGATGAAGCCGGCGACGAACAGGTTGGCCGGCGCGTTGTAGAGATCGAGCGGCCGGCCGACCTGTTCGATCCGCCCCGAGCGCATGACCACGATGCGGTCCGCCAGCGTCATCGCCTCGATCTGGTCATGGGTGACGTAGATCATCGTGGTTGCCAGCCGCCGGTGCAGGCCCGCCAGTTCAGCGCGCATGGTGATGCGCAGTTCGGCATCGAGGTTGGACAGCGGTTCGTCGAGTAGAAAGGCGGTCGGATTGCGCACCACCGCACGGCCGATCGCCACGCGCTGCTTCTGGCCGCCCGACAATTGACCGGGCCGGCGGTCTAGATAGGAAGCAATTTCCAGCATGCGCGTCGCTTCCGTGATCCGCGCGTCGATCTCGGCTTTCGGCATACGGATGTTTTCGAGCCCGAAGGCGAGGTTCTGGCGCACGCTCATGTGCGGGTAGAGCGCGTAAGACTGGAACACCATCGCCAGACCGCGCTGCGCGGCCGAAACGTTGGTGACGTCGACCCCGTCGATCTCAATCTTGCCGTCGGTCGGCCGATCGAGCCCGGCAATCAGCCGCAGCAGCGTGGACTTGCCGCAACCCGACGGGCCGACGAGGACTAGCATCTCGCCGTCCCCGACGTCGAGGTTGATGCCGTGCAAGATCTTCATCTTGCCGTAAGCGTGATCGATGTTGGTCAGCGTTATCCGTCCCATGACATCCTCACTTCAGTCCGGTGCCGGCAATGCCGGAAGTGATGTAACGCTGCAGGAAGACGAAGACGAGGACGACGGGGATCATCGTCACCACGGTCATCGCCAGGATGTAGTGCCACTGCACGTTTAGCTGGCCGGCATAGGTGTTGAGGCCGACCTGGAGTGTGTAGAGTTCCTTGCGCGACAGCACCACCAGCGGCCACAGAAAGTCGTTCCAGCGCCAGACGACCGAGAAGATCGCCAGCACGGCGAGCGCCGGTGCTGCAAGCGGCAATACGATGCGCCAGTAGATCTGCCATTCGGAAGCGTTGTCCATGCGCGCCGCATCGAGCAGCTCGTCCGGGATGGTCAGCATATATTGGCGCAGCAGGAAGACGCCGGTCGGCGTCGCCACGGTCGGCAAGATCACGCCCCACAGCGAATCGAGCAGTCCGACGGCGCCCACCACCGAATAGAGCGGCACCAGGATGACCGACAGCGGCACCATCAGCGTACCGACGATCACAAGCATCGTCAGATCGCGGCCGCGGAACTTGTATTTCGACAAGGCGAAGGCGGCCATCGAATTGGTGAGCAGCGTGATCAGCGTCGCCATTGCCGTCACAAAGACCGAATTGCGCAGATAGCGCAGGAAGTCGAAATGGACGAAGGGCTCGGTGTAGTTCTCCGTTGCGAAGCCGATTTCGCGCACCGGCTGCCGGTCGGCGATGTTGACCTTGACGATATCGTTCGGCGCCTGCGGGTCCACCATTTGCGCCATGATGCCGATGCGCCGCACCTCGGCCAGCACCTTGGTCGAACCATCCGGAAGCTTCACCCTGTAGAGGGCCAGCGGCTTATCGTAGCCTTCGACCCTCGCCTGTTGGCTGACATAAGGCATTATGGTCGGCGGGAACTCGGCGAGCTGTGCCGGTGTCTTGAATGACGAACCCACCAGCCAAACGGCCGGACCGAACATGATGACAACGCCGCCGAGCAGCCACAGCCAGCTCACGATATCCGTCCAGTGCCAGCCGCGACCGCCGCGCCGGCGGGTCAGGAATGTCATGACGCTGCTCATTCGCGGGCTCCTTTCCGCTCACCCCGGCGTCCGACCTGCAGCTGAACTAAGGTGAGCACGACCAGCACCAACCCCATCAAGATCGAAGCCGCCGAAGCCAGCCCCGGATTGCGCAGCAGGGAGGCGAAGCCGATCTCATAGATGTACTGCGTGATATAGAGGGTCGAGGTTCCCGGCCCTCCACCCGTCAGCACATAGACTTCGTCGAAGATCTGCACGGCGCGGATCAGCGTCAGCACGATGACGACAAGCAGGTTAGGCATCAGCAGCGGCAGCGTGATGCGCCAGAACACCCGCGCCGGCTTCGTGCCGTCCATCTCGGCCGCTTCGTAAAGGTCGCGCGGGATCGCCTGCAATCCGGCAAGCAGGATAAGCGTATAAAAGCCCATATGGGCCCAGACCGAAACGCTGACGGCGGCGGTGAAAGCCCAGAAGCGGTCGGTCAGCCAGTTGTGCGGCTCGCCGCCCAGATCATGGACGATCAGGTTCAGCAAGCCCTGGCGTTGCAGGATCCAGCGCCAGATCAGACCGGTGACGACGGGCGACAGCAGCACCGGAAAGAAGAACACCGCGCGCCAGAAGCTGCGCCCGACGATCTCACGGTTGAGGATCAGCGCTGTCGCCATCGACACGACCGTCATCAGCGCCACCTGCACGACGACGAACAGGCCGGTATTGTGCACGGCCTTCCAGAAGAGATCCTCGTGGCAAGTGGCAGTGTCCAGGTAGTTGCCGCAATCGAGCAGGCGCTGGTATTGCTCGAGCCCGACATAGGGTCGGTCCTGCAGGAAGTAGGCCGTTCCTGACGTGGCCGAATAGAAGAAGTTGATGATCATCGGCACCAGGACGAAAATGCCGAAGATCGCCATGTTTGGGGCCAGGAAGAACGCGGCCATGCCGCCGGTGCCCGTCGCGCGCTGCCAGAACTTCAGCGGCACGTTGACGATCGATGCCAGCCACACGACCGGCGCCGCGAGGGCGGCGCCAATCCATGCCTTCAGTGTCGCGGCGGCGGTCACTTCGCCTCGGCAACCTTGTCGGCGATATCCTGGTCGATCCTGCCCCAGGCATCGTCGAGGCTGAGCTCGCCGGCCATCACCTGGCTGACGCGCGTCACCAGCGCGGCGAAGTAAGCATTGGCCCACTTCCACGGCGGCAGCGCATCGGCCGCCGGCAGGGTTTCACCCGCCGCCTTGACGAATTTGTCGAGCGCCGGACCGACATTCTTGTCGGCCGAGACCCATTTCAGCCCGCCCTTGTCTACGACGCCCTTGTGCGCGGGCAGAAACAGCGTGCGCTCGCTGAACTCTTCCACCACGTCTTCACGGGCCAGATAATCCATGACCTTGGCGACATCCTTGGGATTCTTCGTGTATTTGATGGCGACCAGCGCCGCGCCGCCTTTCACGCCCGAACAGCCTGTAGTACCGCAGGGCGAGCCGGTTGCCACCCAGTCGAAACTGTCGCCGATCTTGGTCGACAGATTGGCGACCTGCCAGCTGCCCGAATAGTAGAACGGGATCTGGGCGTTGATGAAGTCGTCGGCGGCCGCGCGGTAGGTCGAGCCTGCCGCCGACACCCAGGTATCCTTCAGCATCAGGCCCTTGGCGGTCCAGTCGACGAGCTTGCCGACGAACGCCTTGGTGCCGTCGTCCACTTTGGCCGGCATGCCATTGGGGCCGATATAGTTCGCTCCGAAGGAGACATTCGGACCCGAAATGCGGTGGCCGGAACGGTCGATGGCGAAGGCAGCCGGAAGCTGTTGGCTCTTCGCCACCTCGGCGGCGGCGTTGATCCAGTCGTCCCAGGTCGCCTTGTCGCCGGGCAGCGGCACGCCGGCCTGTTCGAACAACGTCTTGTTGGCGAAGCCGCCGGTGAGCGTGAGCTGGGTCATGAAACCCGGGATGGCGTTGGAGCCGTCGGGGCGCATCCAGTCCAGCGTGTCAGCGAAATTGTCCTCCCAATATTTCGGATCGGCCACCAGTGGCCTGAGATCGAGCCAGTGCTGGGCAAGCTCCTTGATGTTCGTGACGCGGGCGATGTCCGGGCCCTGGCCGGCTTCGAGCTGGATGGGCAGCTGCTCCTGGATCACCTTGTAGGCGACGTTGTCGAGCGTGACGTGGATGTCGGGATTGTCCTTCATGAAGCGGTTCAGAATGTCCTGAATGACATCGCCTTCGACACCGTCCGAATACCACATGATGCGCACGTCGCCGGCAAACGCGCTGGTCGATGCGAGCAGACTGACCGATAGCGCGGCCAGCAAAGTGCGGGACTTATTCATGCTTTCGTCTCCTCCTTTAGCGGGGCGGCGCCCCGATAGTTCAAGCCGCTACGCCCTCTCCTCTTGAGCGTCGCAGCCGATTCCTCCCTACTCTCTGTGCTTCATGCGCATCGCCTCACCGCGCACGGTCCAGTTGGCCGGATCGAGTGTACGTCCCTCGGCCACGATCCTTGCGTCGGCGAGGAAATGCACCGTGCCGTACTCCGGATCCTCGACGATCAACTCGCCGTCGGGACCCGACCGCACCGACAGGCCGGCAAAGGCGCCCGCCCAGGCGTCGAGCGCCGGCAGATTGGCATCCCTGTCACCGAGGCGAACGATCCATGTCGTCCTGCGTCCCGCCGCCCGCAACTCGTTGCCGGCCGTCGGGCCGGCCTCTACCTGCGTGAGCGGAACATCCGTCTTCAGCATGACGAAGGCGTGGCCGGATTGCGCGAACGCCCGATCGCCACCCACTCGCACGGCATCGAAGGCACGTGCGGGGAACCAGGCGTGCGTGAAGTCGGGCTGTTCATCCGAGCAGGAGAAGCTGACGATGGCGAGGTCGCGGTATTGGTGAAGCCGGGGCAACGTGCCTGAGCCACCCCAATATGATGGTCTGCCATATCCCGACTGCAGCACTTCGCCGGGGTGGTTGATCCAGATCTGCGCATCCGGATTCTTGCCCAGCCGGGCGTGAATGACGGTCTCCTGATAACCCCATTGATTCCAGCGATAGCCAGCGGCGCTGCCCATCGCATGGCCGCGCGTCTTGTAGTGGTAGAGCCGCGCGAAGCGGTCTTGTCCCTGCGCGAAAGTCCATTCCCACGCCGTATCGTCGGTGAGGGAAGCAATTGCTGCCAACCCGTCCGGAACGCTCAAATCGTGATCCCGCAGGCACAATGCCAGCTGCGGCAGCGCGTGAAAGCGCATGCCGTAATTGCCCTTGCCCCAAAGCATGCGGCAGATGCCGGACAATTCCAGGGAACGCGCGGCGCGCAGCGTGTGCTCGTAGGAGCGGCCCTGCGCCCCGGTGAGGATGCCGCGATGCGCCGAGCGGGCGACGATTTCAAGCAGGCGTATGACTGCGTTGCCGGCACGTTCGGCGATGTCCTTGTCCGGGGCCAGCGCGTAGAGCGCGCACAGGCCCTTGAGGTCGATCGGAAAATAGGGCGCCGAGTTGAACTCGGCCATCTCCCATGCCTCGAAATGATCGAGCCAGGCGCGTACCCGCGCGGCTCCCACCGCGGACTGTTCGCGGCCAAGGCGGCCCGACCGCACGAACCGCACATCAGGCAACAGGCTCCCAGCAATATAGGCGGCGGTGTGGAAGAGCAGCGCGTGGTTCTCGGAGAAGTACCACTGCACATCATTGCCGGGCTCGTCCATCCAGTAGCGATAGCCGAGGATGGCGTTGTCGATGCGCGCGCGCAGGCTCACTTCCAGCCGATCGCCATAGGCCTTGCGGCACCACAGCAGCGGCACCAGGATGAAGTCGGCGCAATCGTGACAATCCTCGATCGCCGGCAGCGTGCCGGAGATCATGGCGTCGGTCTCGGCGCCCTGCTGCCCGATCGCCAGGCGCGCCAGCGCGCGCACCGTATCGGCCTCGGCGTGATCGGCGACCTCGCGCAAAGCCTCATCTATACGCGCGGTAAGCGTTTCCGGCGCATCGCCCTGACGGTGCGCGTGGCATATCTCGACGCCGAAGACACGCGATACGGCATGGTCTGCGACCCTCAGCGACACCTTGAAATGGCGAAAGTCGGCCGGCAGCTGCTCGGTATCGGCGATCGGCAGCCGCGTCTGGCCCGTTGGCAGATCGAAGGCGAAGCGCACCGGCGTCTCGATCGACATGAAATCGCCTTCGATCTCGATCTCGACTTGCGCGTCGCGCGGCAGGGCCACGCCGGTGACGAGCGCCACCTCGCCGCCGTCATAGGCGGGACGGTCGAAATGCATGTCGTCGAGGGCTGCTTCCATCGCATCGGCAACGCCGCTCTCGACTTCGATCGGCAGTGCGACCGAAGCAGCCGGACCGGATAGATAATCGAGCTGGAAATAGTAGCGGGCGTCGCGCTCGGCGAGATCGTCGAACCATATGCGAATGTCGTTGCGGCCGACCCTCAGCACGATCTTGAAGTGCTCGGCACTTTCCAGATTGCGGCCGTAGGGCGCCATCCAGCCGGCTTCCTCGCCATTGGCAAAGAGTATGGCGCCGCCGCATGTACGCAGCCGTACCATCACCTCGCCACTCGAGGCCGCCTCGATGGTGGTCTCGGCCCAGGTCCCAAGCACCGTCGGCCGGAACCAGAAGCCCGACAGGTCGATGCGTGGCGAGGCGAAGGGCAACCAGATGCGCTCAGCGCCGAATTCGGCGTTGACCTGTGGTCGCTTGCCGCGTCGTTCCGCTGCGAACTGCGTGCGGCACGGATATTCATGGGGAATGAAATTCTTGTGCTTGGTAAGGAAGAAGAAGGGATCCATCTCGCCTTGCATGGGCTGGTCGGCCACGTCGTAGCGTTGCTCGGCGATAGACCCGAGCCGCCAATAGACGATTGGCTGCCCCGCCACGAGCGGCCGGCGCAGCGTAAAGTCCGTCCGAACGCTTTGCGCGGCCTCGCTCATCGCAAATCCTTCACGGGTACTGGATCGACATCGGTGTAGGCCTGGTTCTCGCCGGTCATGCCCCAGACGAAAGCATAGGGGCCGGTGCCGGCACCCATATGGATAGACCAGGCGGGCGACAGGACAACGTCACCGTCCGCAACCATCAGGTGGCGCGTCTTGTCAGGCCGGCCCATCAGATGGACCACACGGTCGGCCTCGGCGAGGTCGAAGTAGCAATAAGCTTCCATGCGCCGCTCATGCAGATGCGGCGGCATGGTATTCCACACACTGCCCGGCGCGAGGTCGGTGATCCCCATCAGCAAGAGGCAGGACGGGGCCACTTCGGGATGGATGTACATGCGCAGCGTGCGCCTGTTCGCGCGAGCCTCCTCGCCGAGCACAAGCGGCTTGGCTTCGCTGTTGACGATGAGACGGTGCGCAATAGCGGCGCCGGCCGGCACCGAGTTCATATAGAAGCGTGCCGGCCTCTCCGGATCGTCGCTCTCCAGCGTCACCTCGCGCGCTCCGCGTCCGATATAGACGATGTCGCGGTTAGCCACGGGAAAGCGCCTGCCGTCCACCGCGACGGCGCCATTGCCGCCGAGATTGGCGATGCCCATCTCGCGCGCGTCAAAGAAGAGCGGCGTGCCGACTTCGGCCCCGTTGCCGAATGTCAGCGGGTTGGCCAGCGGCACCGCGCCACCGACGATCATGCGGTCGACATGGGTGTAGACGAATTCGATCGCGCCGGGCCGGAACAAGCCGTCGACCAGGAACTCGGCCCTCAGCCGGTCCGTGTCCATGCCGGCAATATCGCCCGGCGACACGCCATAGAGCGTCCGCATCATGCCGCCTCCACCTTCGACTGCAGATGCCGGGTCCCTTCGGTCAAGCACAGAATGGCCAGCGCCTGTCCGTAGCCCGTCGGATGGATGGGTATATCGCGATAGAACTGCAGGTCGGCGCCCATGCGTGTGCCATAAGACACGTTCGCCACCACACCTTTGTCATCGATGTTGGCCACCACGGCTTCCAAGGCGCGGAGGCCGGCGGCACGGCACTCTGTCGAGCCGATTCCGAGCCGCGCGGCCTTCATCAACCCGTAGCCGAAGCCGGCCGTGGCGGAAATCTCCTCGTAAGACGTCGGGTCGTCGAGCAGAGTGTGCCATGCGCCCGAACCTGCCTGCACCTCGAGCAGGGCGTTGATCTGCGTCTCCAGCACGCCGAGCAGATAGGCCCGGACCGAGGGTGCAATTTCGGCGAACTCCACCAGTTCGAGGATACCGACGGTAATCCAGGCATTGCCTCTCGCCCAACGCGCACGGGCGAAATTGTGCCGTCCCGCGAACGTCCAGCCGTGAAACCACAGCCCTGATGCCGGGTCGGCGAGATAACGGGCGTGGACCAGGAATTGCCTTTCTGCTTCCTCGACGAAGCGACGCTGACCGGCAGCCTGGCCGTAGGATGCGAGGAACAGCGCCACCATGAACAGCGTGTCGTCCCACAATTCGTCGTCGTTGACCCGGTCCGAAACATCATGCTGGAAACCGCCTTCGGGCGTCCGTGGCAAGGCGGTGACTACCTGCTCGGCCCATTCGCGCAGGACCGGCTCGAAGCGCGGCTGGCGCCGGCGCCGCCACAATTCGCTTAGCGCCAGCAGAGGCGCCGTGGTGTTGACGTTCATCGCAGGGAGACCGGCAGCGATGCGTCGGTCGTACCAGGCCTCGATCGTCTGCAGCAGCCGATCGTCGCCGGTCTGCGCCCACAGCCGAACCAGCCCGTAGAGCCCGACGCCCTGCGGCCATTCCCAGCTGTCGAAGCTGACATAGTCGCCCGGCGTGCCGTCGAGATTCGGCTCATGGAACCGCCCGTCATGACGCAAGCCGGTCATGCCGGCCACGAGGCTGGCAAGCACGGAATTCAGGCGTTCGGCCGACAGCGGCATCACTCCTCCCGTTTCTCCCGCTTCATCGGAACTGTTTCACAGCCATTTTTCTTGCGCAATCTGAAAATTTTTTGCATTAATCGGGTGACTTGGCGGAGATGACGGAGCGGATGAATATCCAGGGCAAGCGCGGGCGCCCCAGCCGCCGCATTCGACTTGAGGAGATCGCGGCGCGTTGCGGCGTGTCGGTCAGCACCGCCTCCCGTGCGCTGAGCGGTGTCGGCGGCGTGAGGGACGAGCTTCGCACCAGGATCATCGAAACGGCGAAGTCGATGAACTATGCCATTCCCGCCTCGGTTGCCGGCCGCAAGGTCATCCTGGCCGCAAGCAGCGTGGCAATGGTGGACAGTGCCCGCAATCAGTTCACCTACCATGTCCTTGATGGGCTCAACGAGCGCGCCCGGTTGCTGGGCGTCGAACTGGTGACCCGGCCGGTTTCGGCGCCCGAGGACGAAATCGCGCTGCTGCGTGAATCCGAGCGCGACGACACCGTCGCCGGCTGCCTGTTTCTGACACTGGACGATGACGATGTGCTGACGCTGACAGCCGGATTCGCCAAGCCGATCGTGCTCGTCAACGGCGACGATCCCTCGATGCGCCATTCGAGCGTGACGCCCTGCAATCGCTCTGCCGCCATGCTTGCCGCGCAGCATCTGATCGGCCTCGGCCACCGCCGCATCCTGTTCCTGATGCGGCGTGGGCGGCGCACGATCGAGCGGCGCTACGAAGGTTGGCGCGACGCGCTGATCACGGCCGGCATTGTCGGCTTCGACGACTTCGTGGTCGAGGTGCAGGACTGGCTGCCGGAACTTGCGAGCAGGGCCGTGACCGAGCGCATCGCGGCCCGCGGCCTCGATTTCACCGCCGTGCTGACGGCCGGCGACAGCCTGGCGTTTGGTGCCATCGCCGGCGTCCAGGAGGCCGGATATTCGGTGCCTGGCGATGTGTCCGTGGTCGGTATGGACGACTTGCCGCTCGCTGCCTTCTGCAATCCGCCGCTGACGGCGATGCACATTCCCATGCGCGAGATCGGATCGGCGGCGCTTAGCCTGCTGCTCGACGACATGGCCCATTCGGGGTCGCCGCCGCGTCGCGTCGAACTTGCCTGCAATCTTGTGGTGCGCCAGTCGACGGCACCAGCCCGGAGCGGCGCCGGCGGTCATCAACTGGCCTCTTGAGGGCGCGACTTGCCGCCAGCAAAGAGCAGCGGCAAACCCTCTTGCGTCTCCAGTTCAAGGACACGTCCAAGCAGGATCATATGGTCGCCAGCCGGAAAGCGTTCGGCGACGCTGCATTCGAACCGCGCCAGTGCGCGCGGCAGCAATGGCACGCCGTGCTCGCTCCATGACAGGTCAAGATCGGCAAAGTCCGTCCCCGACTTCGAAAAACGCCAGCACAGATCGATTTGATCTTCCGCCAGCACGTGAATGGCGTAGTGCGCGGAATTAGCGAAGGCTTCGAACCGGCGCGAGTGGCGGCCGATCGACCAGAGCACCAGCGGCGGGTCGAGCGACACGGATGAGAAGCTGTTGGCGGTGATTGCGACCGGGCCGTCGGCCGTGCCGGTGGTGACGACCGTGACGCCGGTGGCGAAACGCCCGAAGGCATTGCGCAAAAGGCCTGGATCGCACACGACATGCTCCATCAGCGGCGCTCCCCCGTTCCCAGTGGTGTCGCCGGGATCCGTTCCGGCACCCGGCCATAGGCGTGCGGGAGCGAGCATGTCTTGAGCTGGGGCAGGACCTTGGTGCCGAAATGACGCGCCTCGTCGAGATGCGGGTAGCCGGAAAAGATGAAGGCGCGGATCCCCATCTTCATATACGCCTCGACTTCCGACAGAACCTGATCGGTCGAGCCCACCAGCGCCGCGCCGCAGCCAGAGCGCGCCCGCCCGACCCCCGTCCACAGATGCGGCTCGACATAGCCTTCGGCATCGGCGATCTGGCGGTTCCTGGCCTGGTGCGATACGCCGAGCGATCGGGCGTCGAGCGCGCGCTCGCGGATCGCCCTGCCCTGCTCGTCGTCCAGCCTCGAAACCAGCTCCCGGGCATATTCCTTTGCCTCTGCCTCGGTATCGCGCACGATCATGTGGACGCGCAGGCCGTAGTCGAGCGTCCGCCCATGACGCTCGGCGCGCTCGTGGACTGCTCTCATGCGGTCGGCAAGCTCCTCCCTGGTTTCCGGCCACATCAGGTAGATGTCGCACTGTTCGGCGCAAAGCTCGAGCGCGTCGGGCGAATAACCGCCGAAATAGAGCAGCGGGCCGCCATTCTGCTGATAGGGCTTCGCCGGCGCCGTCGAGAGCCCTTTATAGCGATAGACCTCGCCCTCGAAATCGATGCTGTCCCTGGTCCAGGCCTGGCGCAGGATCTGCACCACCTCGCGGGAACGCTGATAGCGGTAGGCGCTGTCGGCTGTCTCGCCCGGAAAGTCCGACGAAATGACGTTCACCGTCAGCCGGCCTTCCAGCATGTGGTCCAGCGTCGCAATCGTGCGCGCCAGCATGATCGGCTGCATCTCGCCGCAGCGCACAGCGGCAAGCAGATTGATCTTCGACGTGATCGGCGCGCAGCCGGCAACGAAGCTCAGCGTGTCCTGGCCGACCTGATAGGACGACGGACACAAGATGTTGCGGAAACCGAGTGCCTCGGACGTCTTCACGATCTCGGAGCAATGCGCCCAGTTCGAGCGCAGTGCGCCGTCCGGAACGCCGAGATAACGATAATCGTCCGAGCAGAGTGCGGCGAACCACGAGACTTCGGCAGCATCGAGATCCGGCGAGGTGATTGGGACGATGCTCATTGCCACTCTTCAGAAAAGACGTCCGGGCCACTCTTCAATGACGTCCAGAGCTGCGAATAGGGCTTGCGTAGCATTCGTTTTGGTGTAGATCAATACTGTATCAATTTTGGAGCCAAACCCGAAACCGGGATGCGATTGGAACACCGGATGCATTTGACAAGGGCGGACCCCGGCCACCGATCCAGCCAGATGCGCGGGCCCTTGCCTGTGCACTTGCAGACCAGCGAAATGCTGATCCGCGAAATCGCGGCCGGACGGCTGGCCGACGGGGCGCGGCTGCCGCCCGAGCGCGAGATGGCCGCGAGCCTCGGGATTGCCGTCGGCACGCTCAGGCGCGCGCTGGCAGATTTGACCGAAAAGGGCCTTCTCGACCGCATCCAGGGCTCGGGTAACTATGTGCGAGCGCGCGGCGACTTGCTCGGGATCTATGCCTTCTTTCGCCTGGAGCGCATCGGCGGTGGCGGCCTGCCGAGCGCCGACGTGCTGTCCGTCGAGCGGCTGCCCAAGCCCGCCGACCTGCCGCAATTCGGCAGCGCCGGCGAAGCCCACCGTATACGCCGGCTGCGGCGGCTCGACGGCGAGCCGGCCGCGATCGAGGAGATCTGGCTCGACGTCAGCCGCGCCGAGCGGCTCAAGCGCGAGGACCTGTCGGAATCCCTCTATCTCCACTACCGGCTCGCGCTCGGCTTTACGATCGTTCGCGCCGAAGACCATGTTGCCGTCGCACCCGCGCCGGACTGGGTCCCGCTCGAGTTCAGGCCACCGCCGGGGACGGTCGTGGGTTTCATTGAACGTATCGCCTGGGCTGGCGACGGCGCGAGCGCGGAATATTCCCGCAGCTGGTTCGATCCGGGCGCGGCGCGCTACGTCACGCGTTTCAGATAGGCCGGAGGAAGTCGCAGCGTGACCAGATCATCGATCGGCTACGGCATCATCGGCTGCGGCATGATGGGCCGCGAGCACATCCGCAACATCGCTCTGTTGCCCGACGCGCATGTGGCCGCGATCTTCGAGCCGGACCCCGGCATGTTGGCGGCGTCGCTGGCGACGGCGTCGGGCGCGCGATCGGCGGCATCGATCGCCGAACTACTGGCCATGGACGAGGTAGACTGCGTCTTGGTTGCCAGCCCCAACCACCAGCACCTCGGTCAGATGGAGCAGATCGCCGCACTTCGACCACTGCCGGTGCTGGTGGAAAAGCCGCTCTTCACCGACGCCGGTGGCGAGGGGCGGATCGCGGCGCTGAAAGCTCGGCTTCCGCTCGTCTGGGTGGCCATGGAATACCGCTATATGCCGCCCGTCGCCGCATTCGTCGAGCAGGCCCGCCACGCCACCGGCGGCATCCGCATGCTGACGGTCCGCGAGCACCGCTTCCCGTTTCTGGCCAAGGTCGGCGACTGGAACCGCTTCAACCGCAACACCGGCGGCACATTCGTCGAGAAGTGCTGCCACTTCTTCGACCTGATGCGGCTGATCCTCGGATCCGACCCCGTCCGCGTGATGGCGAGCGCTGGACGGGCCGTAAACCATCTCGACGAACGCTACGGCGGTGAGAGGCCGGATATCCTTGACCATGGCTATGTGCTGGTTGATTTCGCGAGCGGTGCGCGCGCCATGCTGGAACTCTGCATGTTCGCCGAGGGCAGCCGCTACCAGGAGGAACTCTGCGCTGTCGGCGGCGACGGAAAGATCGAATGTCTGGTGCCGGGTCCCGGTCGCTTCTGGCCGACCCACCTTGGCCCTGCGCCAGTGCCCCAGTTGATCGTCAGCCCGCGCAATCCGCCTGGACCACGCCTGCTGGAGATTCCCGTCGACCCCCGGCTGCTCGAGGCAGGCGACCATAACGGTTCGACCTATTTCGAGCATGTCCGCTTCACCGCTGCGGTGCGCGGACAAGGCAAAGTGGAAGTGACCTTGCAAGACGGCTGGTGGGCCGTCGTCATGGGTCTCGCCGCCCAGAGATCGGCCCGCGAAGGCCGCGCCATCGAACTTGCCGTTGAATTCGCGTTGCCGACCTGAGGCCGACCACGCATTCACCAGACCATAGGGTCAGATGCGCCGACCGGTTGCTGCGTCGAACAGATGCGCACATGCGCGGTCGATCTCGATCCGCACCCCTTCGCCTTGCTTGAGCGCAAGCCGCTCTCGGAAGAGGCAGGAGATTTCTTCACCGGAGCAGTCGACCCTGGCGAAGATTTCGGAGCCAGTCGCCTCGAGAAGAGTGACCGTGCCCGGCATGCCCTGCCCGGTTGCCCGGATATGTTCCGGGCGAATGCCGTAGACGAGTTCACGTCCTGCGGCATCCGCCGGCTGGGTGCCTTCCGGCAACGGCAGGATCAACCCGCCGGCGCTGCGGAACACGCCCTCCTCGATGCGGCCGGCGATGAAGTTCATCGCGGGCGAGCCGATGAAACCGGCAACGAAGAGATTGGCGGGATGGTCGTAGAGGTCAAGCGGCGCGCCGATCTGCTCGACCAGGCCGTCATGCAGCACGACGATCTTGTCGGCCATGGTCATGGCCTCGATCTGGTCGTGGGTGACGTAAACCGTCGTCGTCTTCAGGCGCTGGTGCAGTTCCTTGATCTCGCCGCGCATCTGGACGCGCAACTTGGCGTCGAGGTTGGAGAGCGGCTCGTCGAACAGAAAAACCTGCGGGTCGCGTACGATCGCGCGGCCCATGGCGACGCGCTGGCGTTGGCCGCCGGAAAGCTGGCGCGGATAGCGGTCAAGCAGCTTTTCCAGGCCAAGAATGCCGGCTGCCTTCCGGACCCGGCCAGCGGTGTCGGCCGGGTCGGCTTTCTTGATCTTCAGGGCAAAGCCCATATTGTCGGCCACAGTCATATGCGGATAGAGCGCATAATTCTGGAACACCATGGCGATGTTCCGGTCCCGTGCCCGCAGATTGTTGACCATACGCTCGCCGATGGCGATCTTCCCGCCGGAGATCGTTTCAAGGCCTGCAATCATACGCAGCAGCGTCGATTTTCCGCATCCCGACGGGCCGACCAGGATGACGAATTCGCCATCGGCGATATCGACGCTGACGTCGTGAATGATCTTGGTAGCCCCGAAGGCCTTCTGCACGTTGTTGATCGTTACCGATGCCATTGGATCTTTCCCAGAAAAGAGTGATGTCAGGGCGCGCCCTCAGCCGCCCTTGACGGCGCCGGCGGTCAGCCCCGCGACGATCTGCCTTTGCGCGAACATGGTCAGGATCAGCACCGGCAACGTCACCACCAGCGCCGCCGCGGCGAGCGGCCCCCAGCTGACCTGTTCGTAGGACAGCATGTTGTAGACGGCGACCGGCAGGGTGCGCGTCTCACGGCTGGCGAGCACCACGCCGAAGACGAAATTGTTCCATGAGAAGATGACGGATAGGATGAAGGCGACGACGATGCCCGGCTTGGCGATGGGCAGGGCAACCAGCCGGAAAACCTGCCAGGAGTTGGCGCCGTCGATGTTGGCCGCCTCTTCCAGTTCCATCGGCGTGGTCTCGAAATAGCCGATCATCACCCAGACCACGATCGGCACCGTCACCACCAGATGGATGATGATCTGCGGCCAGAGCGTGCCGAGGATCCCGATCCATTGGAACAGCAGAAACAGCGGGATGAGATAGGATAGCCCAGGCGTCATGCGGGCGATCATGATGACGACCGCCGACCGTTCAGCCTTGAGCCGTGCGATGCCATAGCCGGCCGGTACGCCGATCAGCAGCGCCAGCAAGGTCGCCGTGCCGGTCACCAGAACCGAGTTCCAGAGATAGAGCAGGAAATTGTTCTCCTCGAACACCTTTACATAGTTCGACCAGGCGAAACGTTCGGGGATCAGGATCGGCGGATAGGCACCGTTGTCGATTTCGAACTTCAGCGACAGCGAGATCATCCAGAGGAAGAACAGGATCGCCGGCGAGACGAAAACCAGGGCAGCGAAAAACAGACCGATCTGGTTGAGCAGCCGCGAACTCATCTATTTGCCCTCCGTATCGATCCACTGCGAGCGTTGACGCAGCATTAGGAGGACAAAAGACAGGGCCACGATGACAATGAAGAACACCACGGCCATGGCCGAGCCGTAGCCGATATCGTAGTAGGAGAAGGCGGTGTTGTAGAGATAGATGTTGATGGTTTCCGAGGCCGTGCCCGGCCCGCCCTGGGTCATCGCGTAGATGATGTCGAAGCTCTTCAGCGCATCGATGGTGCGGATGATGACCGCGATCATCAGGAACGGTGCGATCATCGGCAAAGTGAGATAGCGGAATTGCTGCCAGGCATTGGCGCCGTCGATCTCGGCGCTTTCGAAGGGCTCGCGCGGCACCGAAGCCAGCCCACCCAGCACAATCAGCATGACCAGCGGCGTCCACTGCCAGGTCTCGACCGCAACCAGCGACGGGATGACCGTGTTGGCATTGAATATCCATTCCTGAGCCGGGATGCCGACCAGCGACAGCAAGTAGTTGAGTACGCCGAGCTGAGGATGGAACATCATGGTCCAAACCAGTGCCACAGCAACGGGCGTCGCCATCATCGGCATGACGAAGACGCCGCGCAGCAGACCGCGCAGCGGAAACCTGGCGTCGAAGATCAGGGCGGCCACGGTGCCCAGGAGCATCGGCGCTGCAACCGAGAGGAAGGTGTAGGTCAACGTATGAACAAGGGATTCCCAGAAACGTGGGTCGCTTGCCAGGCGGAGGTAGTTTTCCATCCCGGCAAAGCTCCGCGACTGGCCGAGCGTCCAGCGGTTGACGCTCATCCACAGCGTGAAAGCCCAAGGAAAAACGATGACGGCGCCAACGACGACGAGTGCGGGGACAACGAAAGGCCAGTAGTTGGGAGCCAGCCGGATCGTCTGGCTCCCGTCGATAACCGGCATCGTCACCCCGGTCTGTTCTGGGGTGGTGGCCGACATCAGCCCTGCTCGCTCCTGTCGAGAACCGGCTGGAACTGCTCGGTGGCCTTCTTCAGCTCGGCGGCGGGATCGGCGCCGGCAATCATGTTGGTCAGCGCCACGCCATAGATGTCGCGGAATTCGGTGACGGGAATGATGACCGGCAGCGCCAGCCGGCTGATATTGCCTGAGCCGATCACGGCATCAAGCCAGCTTGCCGGCATAGTGACGCCTTCGCGCACCTTGGGATCCTTCAGCACGGATTTGCGGAACGGAACGCCGGCGCCGGCCTGCAACAGCCTCGCGCCCATGGCTGGCGATACCGCCCACTGGCAGAACAGATAGGCGGCCTCCTTCTTCTCGCTGGCGGCGGTAACGCCAATCCCGTCGCCAAAGGTGCCCGAGGCATGCGCCTTGGGACCCTTGGGCATGACGCCGTAGCCGACCTTGCCGACCACCCTCGATTTTTCCGGGTTTTCCATCGGCGGGGCAAAACCCACGCCGTCGAGCCACATGCCGATCTTGCCTTGCAGGAAGGCAGACTGTGCTTCGGCCCAATTGAACCCGGTGACGCCCGGAGGGGCGGACTTGGTCATCAATCTTTGATAGAGCGCGGCAGCCTCGATCGCCTCGGGAGCCTCGGTGCGCAGCTTGCCCTTGTCGTCGAGCGGCGTCATGTCGTAGCCGAGCATCAGCGATGTCCACACCGGCGTATTTGCGTTCTTGAGCCCGCGGGCGACGAAGCCGTATGTATTGGTCGACGGGTCGGTCAGCGCTTCGGCGGCGGCCACCAGTTGCTCGAAGGTCTCGGGGTATTTGAGGCCCTTGGCCTCGAACAGCTCCTTGTTCCAATAGAGTATCCAGTAGTCCACCGAGAAGGGTAGCGAGCGCAGCACGCCCTGGCCGTCCTTGGCAAACAGCATGCCGGCCTCGGCGAAGTCGCTTTCGACCAACCCCGGGTCGGTGAGCGACGGGTCGGCGAGGTAGCCGGCGATGTCAGCCAGCCAGCCACCTTTCTCGAACTGGCGCTTTTGCACGTGGTAGCTCAGATGCACGACGTCGAAGCTGGGCTTGCCCGAGCTCAATTCGATCACCGTCTTCTGGCGCTGCTGCTGCTCGGGCGTGGCCTCGGCATTGACCTTGATGCCGGTCAGTTCCTCGAACTCGGCGAGATATTTCAGGATGGTGTCGCTGCGCGGGCTTTTCACCAGATTGACGTCAAGCGTCGTCCCGGCAAAGCGTTTCCAGTCGACGCCTGCGGCAAAGCTAGGGCGGAGCCCCACAAGGCCGGCGGCGGTGAGCGCCGCGGTTCCGGCAAGGAGTTGCCTCCTGGTTGGGTTGAACAGATTGGACGACATTTCTTCCTCCCGGTTGCTGTCGTTGTGGATGCGCCGCGAACCGCGGCGCGGCTATATTTCCTCAGATCTGGAGCGCCAGCCGGCGCGCATTGTCGATATGCAGACTGATCGCTTCAACCGCCTTTTGCGAATTGCGGCTCTCCATGGCTTCGATGACCGCCAAATGTTCGCGCATCACCGGCACCACGCGACCGTCGATGCGGAAACGCTCCTGGTGGATCAGCCGGATTTTCACCGAGTTGACCAGATAGGCCTTGGCGATGATCTCGTTGCCCAGCGCATTGATAAAGGTATCGTGCATGGCCCAGTCGATGGTCTGGGCCTTGGCTTCCATTTCCGGCGTCGGCGCCTGCCCCAGAGCTTGAGCCAGCATCTCCTCGTGTTCGCGCCGCATGCGGGCAAGTTCGGCATCTGAAGCGCTGGCCGTGAATAGCGCCACCGCCTCGCGTTCCATGAATAGCCGAAACTGAAAGGCCTCGCGGATCAGATTGATGTCGATGTGCGCGATTTGCATGCCGCGCTGCGGGATGGTGGTCAGCAATCCCTCGGCCTCGAGACGCGGGACGATCTCGCGAATAGCGCCCAGCGGCAGCCCGGTGAAAGCGACCAGTTCGCGCTGTGACACGAACTGCCCCGGCCGCAGATCACGGGCCAGCAAATGCCGCGTGAAGCTGGCATAGGCTTTCTCCCGGAGAGTGATCGGTTCGCTGCCGTCTTCCACTTCAGCTCGCTTCCTTGTCGGCCAGCCCGGCCTTGTCGGTCAGGCCGCCTCTGTCGCAAACAGCCTGTCGTAGGCCGCGGCAAGCTGCCGCCGTCCTTGTGGGCCGATCGCCTCCAGGGGCGGGCGGACCGCCAGCCAGCGCTCGTCGCCGGTCGTGCGCGCGACCATGACCTTCACCGCCGGTGTGACCGGGTATTTGAGCAATTCGAGCACGAAGTCCTCGACGCGTGGGTCGTCGCGGCCGTCTTCGACCATTGCGAGGATTTCGCCGGTAACAAAATTAGCCATGCCGGAAATCGCACCCTGTCCGCCGCGGCGCACGCTTCTCGCCAGATGCCGTTCGTCGCCGATCAGGATCACCAGATCGCCATGCGCTTCAAGCAGCGCCTCACTGTAGCTCCAGTCCCCGCCGGAATCCTTCACCCCGGCCACCACAGCGGGAAAGGCGGCGCGCAACCGGCCGATCAGCCCAAGCGGGAGCGGCACCATGGTGACAGAGGGGATGTTATAGAGGAGCACATCACGCGCCAGCGGGCCGAGTGCGGCGAAGACGGCGGAAAACCATCCGAACAGCCCGTTCTCGCCGACATTCTTGAAGTAGCTCGGCGGAGCGAGCAGAATGTTGCGAACGCCGCGCTGCAAAGCGTGCCGAGCCTGATCGGCGGCATCTTCGATTGCATCGACCAGCACGCCGGCGACGAGCTGATGTGCCGGTATACCGGCCGCCAACATGGCTTCGGTGACGATCCGCCGCTCGTCGGTGCCCACCGAGGCTCCTTCCCCGGTGGTGCCGAACAGCGTCGCGCTGCTGCAGCCGGCGCCAAGGCAGGCTCGGGCGTGCGCGATCATCGGCGCGAGCGCTATCTGCCCCGACGGGTCGAAGGGTGTGGCTAAGGCAACCGAAAGACCAAAGCGGGAAGCCAATGCGATCTCCGTTGAAATCAATGTGCACGTAGCGTTAGCACGCTAACATGTCAGATGTAAACTGGCGATCTTGCCAACTCGGCATCGCCGATTGGCGCTGCCGCGGCAGCGCCATCACCGATCACATCCTGCCGCCCGAGCATCACATATGCTGCTGTCCCCGAGCGTCTGCGGATTGGCTGGACGAGGCGGCCTAAGCTGATCAAGTGGCGACGAGGTGGCCGTCGCCAACATCTTCAAGCTTGAGTTTCCGGGGCTCGTCACCGATGCGCCGCACAGCGCTTGGAATTTCGCTGTCCAAACGGGCGAACCGGGCGCGGCGCCGGCCTGGATCGGGAACCGGAACGGCTTCGATCAGCCGCTTTGTGTAAGGATGGCGCGGGTTGGAGAAGATCTGGTCGCGGGTGCCCATCTCGACGATCTGCCCCAGATACATTACCGCCACGCGATCGGAGATGTTCTCTACCACCGCCATGTCGTGCGAGATGAAGAGATATGCGACGCCGAATTCGCGCTGCAGTTCCTTCAGCAATCTTAACACGCGCGCCTGCACCGACACATCGAGAGCAGAGACGCTCTCGTCGGCAATGATCAGCTTTGGTCGCAGCGCCAGCGCCCGTGCAACGCAGATTCGCTGGCGCTGCCCGCCGGAGAATTCGTGGGGATAGCGCTCCATCTGGTCAGCCGAGAGGCCGACGCGTTCGAACAGTGCGGCGATCTGGGCGTGCCGTTGCTCTTTGTCGCCGAGGCCGTGGATCAGCAGAGGCTCGGCGACGAGATCGCCTACTCGCATGCGCGGGTCGAGGGACGCGAAGGGATCCTGAAAGATCATCTGCACATTGCGGCGTACAGCCTTGCGCTCCTTGCGGCTGAGCGCCGACAAGTCGTGGCTGCCGATTGAAATGCTGCCGGTGTAGGGCACCAGCCCGGCGATCGCCTTGGCCGTCGTCGACTTGCCGCAGCCCGATTCGCCGACCAGCGACAGCGTTTCGTGCGGCGCGATCGAGAAACTGACGCCCTCGACTGCGTGCACCCTGCGGTCAACGCGACCGAAGAAGCCGCCGCGCAGGTCGAAGCGGACGTGAAGATCGCTGACGGATACAAGCTCGGCCGGCATGTGGGCGGCGTCTTGTCGGTCTTCGGCCGGCCGTCCACCGCCGATGCGTGGCACGGCGGCCAGAAGCTCGCGCGTATAATCTGCCTGCGGGCGGGTGAAGATGTCGGTCGCGCTGCCCTGCTCGACCATCCGGCCATCGCGCATGATGATAACGCGGTCCGCCATCTCGGCGACGACACCCATGTCGTGCGTGATCAGGATAACGCTGGTGCCGTGCTCGCGCTGCAGGTCACGCAGCAACTCCAGCACCTCGCCCTGAACGGTGACGTCGAGGGCGGTCGTCGGTTCATCGGCGATCAGCACATCCGGGTTCAGGGCCAGAGCCATGGCAATCATCACACGCTGGCGCATGCCGCCTGAGAGTTCGTGCGGATAGTGCTCGAGCCGCCGTTCGGCATCCGGAATTCGGACTGCCTTCAGCGCCTCGAGCGCCCTCAGCCGCGAGTTGGAGCGCGACAGCGAGGCGTGTGCCTCGATCGCCTCCGTGAGCTGCCGGCCGATGGAAAGAACCGGATTGAGCGATGTCATCGGTTCCTGAAAGATCATGGCAATGCGGTCGCCGCGGATGCGGCGCATACCACTCTCGCTAAGAGCCGCGAGATCCTGATCGCCGAGCCGGATGGAGCCTGATCTGATGCGTGCCGCCGGCTGCGGCAGCAAGCCCATGATGGCCAGCGCCGTCATCGACTTGCCGGAACCGGACTCGCCGGCGATGCAAAGCGTTTCGCCGCGCATCAGGTCGAATGTCAGGTCGGAAACGACGTCGCGGTCGCCCTCTTCGCCGCGCACGGCGACGCTCAGACCTGAGACGCTGAGTACCGGCCTGACAGAGCCACTCTCCGCGGCGGCCTGCCCGGATCGTTTGATGTCCTCCACCTTCATTCAAAGACGCAGCGGGGGAAGTAGAAAGAAACCACCCAGTTGGGCATGTCGACGATCTCGCTTATGCGCAGGTCGCCGCAAACCGACACGAGCATATAGGCGTCTACCGGATCCATGCGGTAGCGGCCGGAGAGCAGGTCGATCATCTGCGAGACGGCGCTCCTGGCGCCGTCCATCAGATCCGGCCCGATACCGGTTGTCACCTCATAGCCCTTGGCGTCGAGATGTCGCGACACCGGACCGGGCGTCGTGAAACGCGGCGTCCGCAGCCGGGCATCCTTGACCAGATCGAGCGTCAGCACGGCGTCCATGGGGCTCTCGATCGCCGTGCCGCAGACCTCGCCGTCGCCTTGCGCGGCGTGCGTGTCACCGACCGAGAACAACGCTCCCGCGACCTCTACGGGCAGGTAGAGCACCGTGCCGGCAGCGAGATCACGGATGTCCATATTGCCGCCCACGCGCCGCGGCGGGACCACCGAATGCAGACCCGGCTCAGCCGGGGCATTGCCGATGGTGCCGGCGAAGGGCTTGAGCGGCACCCGGCCGCTCTTGCCGAACAGCGCGGGTTCGAGCGAGGCGGCGTCGTACTTCCAGATATTCAGTGCCGGTTGAGTGAAGTCATCCGCCAACAGACCGAATCCCGGGATATTCGCTGTCCAACCGAAGCCGGACGGCTTGAACGCCTCGATGGTGATTTTCAGGGCATCGCCCGGCTCCGCCCCGTCGACATAGATTGGCCCAGTGACCGGGTTCACCTTGGCAAAATCGAGCAAAGCAACGTCGTCAACGGTGCTCTCCATCGTCAGCTGCCCGCCGGACGAGTCCAGGCACTGGAACTCGATCGTCGACCCTGGCGCCACCCGTTCGGCCGGGACAAAGGAATTGTCCCAGCCGAAATGATGGTGGCGCCCGTGGATGGTGTAGTCGCAGTTATTGCACATCGGTCACATACACATTGTCGTAGTTGATCGGGATGTGGACCGGGTCGACATAGAGGTTGTCCGCGCCACCCATGCGGGTTGATTTCATGGTGAAACGCTGCTCGTTGAACACCGGTGCCCAGGGCGCGTCTTCCATGATCTTGCCGTAGATCTCGCTCCACATCTTGGCGCGTTCGCCAGCCTTGGCCGGGTCGACGATGGAGTCGGCTTCGGCCGCCTTGGCGTCGAGCTCCTTGTTGCAATACCACGACCAGTTCCAGCCGCCCGGGACGGCACCAGCGCAGCCAAGGATCGGGCCGTAGAAGTTCGACGGATCGGGGAAGTCGGCGATCCAGGCCATGCCGCCGGACCAGATCATCGGCGCACCGGCCTTGTCGCCGCCGGCGGCGATGACGTTGGCCTGGGCGAGCGACTGGATGCTGGCCTTAATGCCGACGGCCGCCAGATCCTGCTGGATGGCCTGCGCGATACGCGGGTTGGGATCGGTATTCATGGCAAACAGCTGCGTGTCAAAACCACCGGGATGCCCCGCCTCGGCAAGCAAGGCCTTGGCCTTGGCTACGTCATAGGAATAGCCCTTGAATTCTTTGTCGTAGCCAGGCATCGACGGCGGCAATGGCTGATTGGCCGGCACCGCACGGTTGTTGATCAGTTGGACGATGCGGTCCTTGTTGATCGCCATGTTGACCGCCTGCCGCACCTTCACATTGTCGAACGGCGCCATGGTGGTATTCATGGTGATATAGCCGGTGTGCAACTGGCCGCCCTCGACGACACGGGCCTTCTGCTCGGGATCGGCCATCACCTCCTGGAATTTCGCTGGCGGAATGCCGTCGCCGGGAACGTCGATCTCGCCTTTCTGCAGCCGCAGCAGCGCCACTATCGGCTCCTGGCCGATCTCAAAGGTGATCTTGTCGAGATGCGGCAGGTCCTTGTGCCAGTAGTCCGGGTTGCGCTCGAAGACCACGCGCTGGCCGAGCGTCCATTCGGCGAGCTTGAAGGCGCCGGTTCCGACCGGGTGCTTGCCGAAGTCCGCGCCGTATTTTTCGACCTCTTCCTTCGGCACGACGTGCGAGAAGTTGATCGCCATGACATGCAGGAAGGTGGCGTCGGGCCGGGTCAGCTCGAACTTGATCGTGTAGGGATCGCCGACGGTTATGCCGGCCAGGCTTTCCGCCTTGCCGGCAGCGACATCGTCATAGCCTTTGATCGACCCGAAGAAGCCGGCACCAGGGCTCTGTGTCTTTGGATTGGTGACCCGGTCGAGAGAATATTTCACGTCGTCGGCGGTCATCTCGCGGCCATTGTGGAACTTCACTCCTTGGCGCAGCTTGAAGGTGAAGGTCTTGCCGTCGGGCGCAATCTCGTAGCTCTCGGCAAGGTCGGGCCGCAGGTTGGTGGTGCCCGGCTCGTAGTCCATCAGCCCGTCGAACAGGCTCTTGATCATCGACCAGTTCTGCCAGTCATAGCCGATGGCCGGATCGAGCGTAGCGACGTCGTCCTTGTAGGTGATGGTGATCGCGCCGCCCTGCTTGGCATTCGGATCGACGGCGTCTTCGGCGCGTACGCTCGTCATGCCAAGCACCAGCGCAAGCGCCGATGCCGCCACGGTCGATATCAGATATTTTCTCATGTCATGTTCCCTTTCTCTGGTGTTCTTGGTTTTCATCTGAGCTTGATGCGTGGATCGATGAACGGTGCGACAGTGTCGGCCAGGAGATTGCCGAGCACGATGGCAAAGGCCGAAACCAGGGTGACCCCCATGATGATCGGAATGTCGATGCGCTGAATGGCCTGCCAGGCTAGCTGGCCGATGCCTGGCCAGCCGAACACGCTTTCGACAACCACGATGCCGCCCATGAAGATGCCGATGTCGATGCCGATCATGGCAATGACCGGCAGGATGGCGTTGGGCAGCGCGTGCCGGAAGATAATGGCGCTGCGTGCAAGACCCTTGGCACGCGCGGTACGCACGTAATCCTGGCGCAGCACGTCGATCATCGACGAGCGCATCATGCGGGCGTACCAGCCGGCGCCGAGAATTCCCATGGTCAGCGATGGCAGCACCAGATGGCGCCAGGCGCCGTAACCGCCGATCGGGAACCAGCCGAGCCGCACCGCGAATACATAAAGCAGCAGCAGGCCCACGACGAATTGCGGCGCCGAAACACCGACGAAGGAGGCGACCATCAGCGACTGGTCGGTGGCGGTGCCACGCTTGACGGCGGCGATGAGGCCCATCGTCAGCCCGATCACGACTTCGCAAGCAATGGCGCCGACCATCAGCAGCAGGCTTGCCGGCAGACGCGAGACGATAAGCTCCGTGACCTCCGAGCGCTGAATGTAGGAGCGCCCCAGATCGCCGCTGAGCAGGCTGATCAGATAGTGCCAATACTGGACGACAAAGGGCTGGTCGAGGCCGAGCTGCCGGCGGATGTTCTCGACCGTCTCGGGCGTGGCGCTGCGGCCGGCGATCTGGCGGACGGGATCGGCGGGCAGCAGATAGAGCAGCGCAAAGGTGATCAGAGAGACGCCGAGCAAGATGAGCACGGCCTGGACAACGCGGCGGCCGAGATAGGCGATCATGCCCGCCCCCTTTGCGTCGGATCGAGGATGTCGCGCAGCGCATCGCCGACCAGGTTAAAGGCCAACGCCAGCGCCAGGATCGCCGCACCCGGAAAGAAAACCAGCCAGGGCGCTGCCTGGAAATAGGTCTGGTTTTCGAAGATGATGTTGCCCCAGGAAGCAGTCGGCGGTTGCACGCCGATACCGAGATAGCTGAGCGTCGCTTCCAGAAGCACAGTGGTCGAGATGCCGAGCGTGCCCCAGACGATGATCGTCGGCAAAAGGTGCGGCAGGATATGACGAAACAGGATGCGTGGAGCGCTTGCGCCGATGGTGCGCTCAGCATCGATGAACTCGCGCTCGGAGAGCGAACTTGTCTCGGTGTAGATGACGCGGGCGGTCTGCACCCAGTTCACCAATGCGATCACCATAGCGACGATCCACAGGCTCGGCTGGAGCACCGCCGCCAGGCAGATGGCGAGCAGCAGCGCCGGGAAAGCCATCATCAAATCGGTGAAGCGCATAAGCGCGCTGCCGATCCAGCCGCGGAAATAGCCGGCCGTGATGCCGACCAGCGTGCCGATCAGAAGCGCCACGCCATTGGCGACGATGCCGATGATCAGCGACGTGCGCGCGCCGAAGAGAAGACGGGTCAGCAGGTCGCGGCCAAGCAGGTCGGTGCCTAGCCAGAATTGGGCTCCCGGCGGCAGTGGCGCGCCTTCAAGCGTGAGCCCGTCAAACATCTGCTCGTTCGGATCGTAGCCTGTCAGCCACGGTGCAAGAATGGCGCCGGCCAAGACAAGGGCAATAATCCCGAGGCCGAGCAATGCGAGAGGCCGTTTTAGCAGACGTCGCCAGACGCCGGCGCGAGGCTTGGCTGGCATGCGCCCCGCGGCTGAAAGCTCAGGCGCGATCGGATTGGTCATCGTCGCCTTCTTCTTGTGTCATCGCCACGATCCTGCGCGCGGCGTCCTCGACGCTGATTTGCCAGCTCATCGCCAGCGAGCGAAGCTGCGCATAGGCACGGCCGTCCTCGGCGCCCTTCGACAAGACCTCCACCGCGCGTACGATGGTCTGGCGCTCCGCGACCCGCTGACGAAGCGAGGCGATCTCGCTGGCCAGAAGCTTGCGCGCCTCGAAACTCTGCCTTGCGATCAAAAGCGCGCTATAGACGCCGGCGTTGCCGACCGGTTTCAGCAATTGGGCATCGGCCTTGTGCGACAGTGCCCATTCGACACGCCCCGGCGCCTCGGAGCCGATCAGCGCTATCAGCGGCATCGGTGCCTCGCCCGGCTTCCACGGAAATTGCTCGTCAAAGCCGAGGTCTACGTCGAAGAAAACGAAGTCCGCCGCCAAGGCTTCGGCCGGCAGTTCCGGCCAGAAGCCAATCGCCTCAAGGCCGATGGCCGACAATTGCCTTGTGATCGCCTGCACGGTCGGATGTGGACGATGCAGGACAAAAGCCCTGGCGCCTCCAAGGTTCGGGATACGCGCCATCTTGCTCACGACACCACCCGCAGGCGTGGCCGCCCGAACGTCTCCGTCCGGTCATAGCGGGAAAGGTAGGGATCGGGTGCCACGCCCTTCGTCAGCGTGACCGTTTTGAACGATGTCCCATCGATACGTCCGATCTGCACCGGCAAGGTAGCGTGCTGGGTTTGCGGATCGATGGCGATGTCGCCCAGCGGTGTTCGAAATGATGTTCCGGCAAAGACCTTGGGCAGGTCCGTCCATTGTGCACCGGGGTTGCGGGTGAGGATCTCGGCGAGCGTGCGCACCGAGGCATAAGCCGCCGCCTCGAAGGATGAGGCAGGCATGACGGAAGACACTGAAGCCGCTCCGCGATCCGCCCCCGAGGTGTCGTGAAAATAGGGCCCAACGGAAAGATGACCATCCCCTGCCCCGTTGAGCGCCGGCAATTCGCATTCCGTGAGATTGCAGGACAGGATCGGGCAACGCTCCGGCCTGAAATGCGGGTCGCGCCGGCCAAGCTCGGCATAGGCGGCGATAAACGCATAGGAAGAAGGGCCGATGAGATTGTTCAGAATGAAATCAGGTCTCGTCGCCTGTACCTCCGCGATCAGCCTCGCAACATCGACCTCGCCAAGCGGCAGATAGCGTTCGCCCAGCACCTTGCCGCCGGCGTCCGCAATCAGGTCGCGCGCCACACGGTTGGTCTCCCAACCCCAGATGTAGTTGGAACCGAGCAGGAAGCCGTCGGCGCCGAAACGAGGCACGACATAGGCAAGTAGCGGTACCAGATGCTGATTGGGGCAGGCGTGGGTGTAGACGACATGCTCATTGGCTTCGAAGCCCTCGTACGGGCAGGCATACCACAGCGTGCCGCCTGCCCTTTCCAGGATTGGAATGACCTCCTTGCGGCTCCACGAGGTGACGCAGCCAATGATGTGACGCGCGCCGCTGTTGGCGAGAATGTCCGCGCAGCCGCTTGCATACCGATCGATGTTGCCCTGCGGGTCGCGCTCGACCGGGATGAATTCGAAGGGGACAACGGGATCGGCGTTGACGTCGGCGATGGCGTTCATCGCGCCCGCACGGCAGGATTCGGACACCAGCCGGTAGTTGCCGGACCGCGAATAGAGAATGCCGATCTCGATATGCCGTTTCAAGCAAAGCCTCAAAATGACAATGCCCCGCAGCCACCGCCGCAAGGCGAGGCATACGAGGCATTCTTGCCGCCCGGCGGCCAGAGCCGGTATTTGTCTCACCGTATTACGCCCGCGCCCCCAGTCAAGAGCCGCCACACGAAACTTTGGCCAGCCGAAACGGTTCGACGCGGAGCACGCAACTCATGCCGCTGGTCGTGTAGAGTCCGCCGGGAACCAAAATTACTGATGTCCAGGTATGAGGCCGGACAACCTGGTTCGCTACCATTCAAAGCAACGACTTTAATATCGGTTTACCTGAATCTGCTAGCAGCAATGACGCCGGTTTTCGTCGGTCAAGCAAAGGGTCCACCTTGCCGCAGCAATTCAGCACTCCGTTCAGTCACCGGGGCGACCGCAACTGGTCGAGGTTGCACGGCTTCATGGGCGTCGAGTTGGAACTCGCGTCCGATGTTCTCGTGCCTCGTGTCGCCTTGGCCCGGAAGCTCGGCGGACGGGACTTCGGTGCCGGGAGCCGGGCTTGAGCATCATTCGCGCCTTGCAAGGCGCCGACCTCCCGGCAGTCGCGGACATGTTTCAGCGCGTGCTGCTGAAGGAAGGGACGAAAGCGCCGGCCTCTCTCGTCGAATACATGAGACGGTTTTATCTGGATGCGCCCGGTTGCGGCGGCGACCTCCGGTCGCTTGTCCATGTCAACGACGCCGGTCGCGTCTCCGGATTTGTCGGTGTCCACGTGCTGCCGATGACGTTCAACGGCCGACAACTACGCGCCGCCATCTGTAGCTCGCTCATGGTCAAGGACCATGAGCACGATCCGCTGGCCGGCGCTCGCTTGCTGAAAGCATACCTTGATGGTCCGCAGGACATCTCCTTCAGCGAGACGGCCAACGATATCTCCGTGAAATTGTGGACCCGGCTGCGCGGCGCGGTCCTGCCGCAATACAGCCTTGACTGGGTCCGCGTGATGCGCCCCGCGGCCTTCATGCTCAGCCTTTCCGCCAATCGCCTGACGCTTGCCCGAATGCTCAATCCGTTGGCGCGTGCCGTCGACCGATTTTATTGCAGGAGGATGACGCCCAGCGAACGACGCTGGTCAGGTGTGGCGGTGGAAGGGGCAGGCCACGGAGCATTTCGGATATCCGAAATCGACAGCCACACATTTGCCAAGCTCATCGAGCCGTTTACCGCTCAATTCGCCCTGCGCCCGGATTGGACGGAAGGCCAACTCGACCACATCCTGACCGATGCGGCACAGAAGCCGGATTTAGGCGAGCTTGTCTTCGGTTGCGTGACATCGCCAGTCGGCAACAATGTCGGCGCTTTCGCCTATTACGCACGGAAGTATCAAATTGGTCGCGTGCTGCAGATCCTCGCCCTCCCCGGCCAGGCGGGCTCGGTGATAGACTGCCTTATCGATCATGCCGCCGCGCGCGGCGTCAGCGGCCTGCGCGGACGTGTTCAACCTGCACTTCTGGGGGCGATGCTTGGACGACGCATCGCTTTCCTGACCGTTGCCTCAACGGTGGTGCATTCACGTGATCCAGAGCTGTTGGACGCCATGAAGAACTCGCAAGTCTTCCTGAACGGTCTTGCGGGCGAGCAGTGGAGCCGGCTGATCGGGAGCCGTTTCAGCTAGAGTCGGGACACGTTCAAATCGAACCGCCCATCCGTGGCCCGGTTTCGAGGCGGTTCAGGTGCCGATTTCCTCGACTTCATCAACGAGTTGCGGACGCTGGTGCAGATAACGCGTCGCCTTGCGTTTGGCGATGATATCGGCCCAGACGCGTTCCACTTGTGAGGCGGCCAACCCCGCCGCCTGCCCCACCAGCTCAGCCGCCACGTCGTTGTTGAGGCCGTAAAGGCAAATATCCATACGGTCATAAGGAAGCGAGAAGTAGAACTCCTCCTGGGTCTGCGCCAGCGAGTAGGTATCGGTGGTCGGCGGCCGGTTCCGGATTTCCTCCGGAACACCGAGATGGGCCGCCAGCGCATAGACCTGCGTTTTATAGAGGTGCGCGATCGGCTTGACGTCCGCTGCGCCGTCACCGTTCTTCACGAAGAAACCCTGATCGTATTCCAGCCGGTTCGGCGTTCCAAGGACGGCGAAGTTCAAGCGGTCGGCGTGATAGTATTCGATCTGCTTGCGGGTGCGCTGTTTCATGTTGGTGGCGGCGACGATACCAAGATAGACAGGCAACGGCATTCTCAGTTTCGTCTGCTTGCCTTCCGGATCCTGCACCACCAGGGATGAGATATTGTAGCCCTTGCCCTCGAGGGCGTTCGCGATCACGATCTTCGAGGCCCAGCCTTCGGCGTATTCCGGGACCAATTCGCGGATAAAGGCGTCGCGACGCTGGTAGCAGCCCATCGCGCTCAGGGTCGGCCCGATATCCTCTACGATAGCCTCGACGCCAAACGTTTCGGCGACGAGGCGGCCGAGCCGCAGACTTTCGGGATCGGAATCGCTTTCCGGCATGAACAGGCAAAGCACATTCCGCGGTCCGACGGCTCGCGCGGCCAACGCGACCGACACGCTCGAATCGATCCCGCCCGAAAGACCGAGCACAAGGCCCCGCTTGCGAAACCCGCGCAACTGCTGGCGCAAAGCCGTTACGACACGGTCCGTTTCGGCGGCCAGGTCGATCGCCAGAGCCTGCGCCAGAAAGGTCCGCGCGTCCTTGGCGGGGCGAACATTCATTGAGCGGCCTCCATTGTTTCTGCCGCAAGCCGACGACTGACCTTGCCGGTATCGGTCTTCGGCAGTTCCCGGCGGAACTCGATGACCCTGGGGACCATAAAGTCCTCAAGGTGGCGTGCACAATGACGAATGATATCCTTTTCGCTAAGCGCCGGGTCAGACCGTACGATGAGTGCACCGATCGCATGCCCGAGCACGGGATCCGGCACACCGACAACCACTGCTTCCGCGATGCCCGGATGCGCGTGAAGCACGGCTTCCACTTCCTTGGGCGCGACTTTCTCGCCCCGCGACTTTATGATGTCGTCCTTGCGGCCGACGAAATAAAGAAAACCTTCCTCATCGGCCCGGAACAGATCGCCGGTGTAGAGAACCATCTCCCAAGGATTCGGACCTGGGCGAAGGGCTTGTGCCGTCGCAGCTTCGTTTCGCCAATAACCCTGCATGACGTGCGGCCCGCGAATGACCAACTCACCTGCTACGCCCGGCGGCACTCGTTGCCCGTAGTCGTCGACGACAAAGGCCTCGGTGTTCGGAATGGCTATCCCGACCGACCCCGGCCGGTGGTCGAGTTCCTCGGGTGGCAGATAGGTGCAGCGCTTGCATTCCGTCAGGCCATACATCGAATAGAGCCTGACATCGGGGAAAAGAAACCGCAGGCGTTCTATGTGAGCCGGCGGCAAGGCAGCCGCCGTGTTGGAAATATAGCGAAGGCTGGGCAGGAAGCCCGGCGCCAGGTCACGCATCTGCAGGATCATCGCTGCCATCGTGGGCACGAGCGGAAGACCGGTGACGCCTTCCTGGCGGATACGTTCAAAGACCGCCTGGGGAAAAGCGAAGGACTTCTCGAGCACGAGCGTGGCGCCGAGCCTGACAACCATCAGCAACTGATAGAGCCCGTAGTCGAAAGCCAGGGGCAGAACATTCAAGATGATGTCGTCCGGCGAATTGCGCAGATAGGTGGTGATTGAGTCGGCCGCCGCGTCGCAATTGCGGTGCGTCATCATCACGCCCTTGGGCCGGCCGGTCGAGCCCGAGGTGTAGATCAACATCGCAAGATCGACGTCAATGCCCCGGTGGTCAATCTCCCTGGCTTGGAACGTCAAGCAATCCGCCAGGGATGTGGCGCCTGCCGGGCATTGGTTATCCGCACCAAGGGTGGAAGCCACGAAGATGCCGGTCTTGCCGGAGGATCCGGACGCCTCGGCGACCAAGGGCATCAGTTTTGCTTGCGTAAGGATCGCAGCTGCGTCGCAATCGGCGATGATGTAGGCAAGCTTTTCGGCCTTGGTAGATGCGTTGATCGGACTGAAAGTCGCGCCTGCCTTAAGAACTGCGAAAATCGAAACCGCAGCCTCCCAGCAATTGTCCATGAAGATCAGGACGCGGTCGTCGCGCCTGACGCCATTCGTGAAAAGGGCGGCGGCCAGGCGGCTTGAGAGATCGTCCAGCTCTTCGTAACACAGCCTTTTGTGCTCGGTGATCAATGCCGTTTTGGCTGGATGGGCAGCGGCCTTGGCAGCCAGAAAATGTTCGATCCGCACGGACGCTCCTCGCCAATTGCGCCTACGCTGCCAGCGCTTCTGCTTTCGCCTTGATGAAGGCGGAGATACGGTCAATCGAATCCAGATTGGCCGGTACGATGTCGGTATCGACCATCGCGATGCCGAAATCATCCTCAATGAAAGCTACGAGTTCCAGCACGGCCGTCGAGTCGATGATGTCGTTCTCGATCAGTGATGCCGTGTCTGCAAGCTCGTAGGACGAGTCGCCGAACAGGAAGTTGTCGACGATAAAGGTTTTGACCTTGTCCTTGATTGTTACCATGATGTTTTCTTCCCTCGATTTCTCAGGCCGCTCGTGCTGTACCGACCTTTTGGCCGGTGAAAATCTTCTGCCACAGTTGGGTCGACAAAATGCCGACGAAGGCAGCATTGTCGCGGAACCCGGACGCTGGCTGCAAGCGGCATTTCTCGTGCAGGTTCGCCACCGCCTTGGCGTTGAATAGTCCTCCGGCGGCGATGCTCGCCTCGCTGAGCGAGTCGCGCACGTAGTCCAGTTCTCCGGCTCCAACGAAGGAGCGGGCTTCCGGCGCCCGGTAAGGCTGTTTGGTGCGCTCCCCGATGGCCGTCGGGAGCAAGTGCTTGGCAACTTTGCGCAGTATGTGTTTTTCCACCAGTCCCTTCAGCTTCATTTCCGGCGGAAGTCTTGCTGCAAACTCCACCAAACGATGATCGAGGAAGGGGAAACGCCCTTCAATACCGTGCGCCATGGCCATCCGGTCGCCCTGGCTCGAGAGGATGTAGCCCGGCAGGAGAAAGCGGGTTTCGAGATATTGCCCCTGATGCAGCGGATGCCACCGGGAAAACGCCTCAGGCAACCGGCTGGCCAGTTCCTCGGCTGCGTCATAGCCCTTCAATGTCGCGCGCAGGTCACCGGAAAAGAACATCTTCGCCGCTGATGTGGTCTTGAAACGCGGCCGATGCGAGAACAGCGGATCGTCCAGGGCAGCGCTGCCGGTGCCGAAGAACGCAGCCAGGTACTCCACGGACTGCTGTTGCAGCCCCGGCAGATAGGGATAAAGCTTGCGGAACAGCTGTGGCCTGCTGCGCGATGCCGGCTGTCGTCCGCAGAAACGGCGAACCCGCGCTTCCTTGAAGACATCATAGCCGGCAAAGACCTCGTCGGCGCCTTCGCCTGTCAGCACCACTTTCAAACCGGCCTGGCGAACGAGGCCGGACAGTTGATAGAGGGGGGCGGGGGCGGTGCGGATGATCGGCCGTTCGGCAAAGCGGATGACTTCGGGAAACACACCGGCGATATCGCCGGCACGGCAGGCGATGGTTCGATGATAGGTGCCAAGCGCCAACGCTATTTCGGTCTGAAAGGCGCTTTCGTCATGCTCGGCGCTGTCGAACGTCACGGAAAATGTCTGCAGCTTAAGAGGAGTCATGCCGGCCGCGATTGCCGAAACGAGGGATGAATCGAGCCCGCCCGAAAGGTAAGAACCGACCGGAACGTCGGCGCGCATGCGAAGCCTCACCGCGTCGGTCAAAAGGGCCTGCAGTTCTTCGGCCGCATCGTCCTCATTGCTAATTTTTGATGGCGCGTCGAGATACGGGTAGTCTAGGTGCCAATATGGTTTGACCGTGACTTGCCCCAGTGTCGCGATCATCACGCTTCCCGGCTCCAGCTCGTGGATGTTGCGGAAAGCCGTGCGTGGAGCGATCGGCGCCCACAGCGTAAAGATCTGGTCGAGTGCGATCTGATCGATTTCGGCCGAGACGCCGGGCACCTTCAGCAGGGCTTTTATCTCCGACGCAAAGTAGAGCACCCCGTCCCTGCTGGTGTAGAACAGCGGCCGAACACCCATGCGGTCTCTTGCAAGCACCATCCGCCGACGCCGATTATCCCATATCGCGAAGGCGAAATCACCGTTCAGGAGCGACAGGCAGTCCTCGCCCATCTCGTCATACAGCTGCAGGAGAACTTCTGTGTCGCTCGACGTGCGGAAGCGTCGGCCCTTGGCCAGCAGTCCTTCGCGCAATTCCACGTAATTGAAAATCTCGCCGTTGAACGCAATCGTCAAATTGCCGGTCTCGTCGGACATCGGTTGCTGGCCATCACCAATCCCGATCACCGACAGCCGCGCATGCCCAAGTCCAGCTTCGGGCGCTACGAATTTCCCTTGTTCATCCGGCCCGCGATGGGCGATCGCAGACGTCATGCGCGCAAGCAAAGCTTCCGCATCCCGGACTGAACCGAAATAGCCCCCGAATCCGCACATCTACACAGCTCATACTGAACAGCAAGCCACAGAACATAGCGTTCATAAGCGCCTCAAAGGTTAATCAGATACTTTTCAGCGAGCATGTGGTTAACAGGATGTTAGGACAGTATGATGCTTTTTGCAGTCCGACTTGTACCCACTCCAGGTCACGCTTGATGGTGAGCTACTGTCGCACGAGCACCATCGGCCAGGTTCTTCAAAGCTTCGCGCCGGATCAGTTGCGGTTTTGGGCCGAATGCCAGTGATACCGGTTCGCATCGAGATAGAAGACGTCACGGCGAGCAGTGCAAATTACTGCTTCGAGTACGGCCGGTACCAATCGACAAACTTCTTCAGCCCGTCCTCTATCGAAACGCTAGGCCTGAAGCCGAAATCCCGCTCCAGCGCGGTCATGTCGGCATAAGTCTTCTCGACGTCGCTCGCCTGCATCGGCTCGTTGTGGCGGATTGCCTTGACCTCGAGCAATCTTTCCAGAATGTCGATGAAGTCGCCCAGCCGCACCGGCCGGTTGTTGCCGACATTGTAAAGCCTGTTCGGCGGAACGTCCGTGGGGGGCTTGTCGAGCACAGCGACAACCGCCTTCACAACATCGTCTATGTAGGTGAAATCGCGCCACATTTCGCCATTGTTGAAGACCCGGATCGGCTTGCCCTCGAGCATCGCCTTGCTGAACATCCAATAGGCCATGTCAGGACGGCCCCACGGACCGTAGACCGTGAAAAACCGCAGGCCGGTCTGCGGTATGCCGAACAGATGGGCGTAGGTATGGCTCATCAACTCATCGGTTTTCTTGGTGGCGGCGTAAAGCGAAACGGGCTTGTCGACCTGATCGGCCTCGCTGAACGGCACGCTGCGGTTGCCACCATAGACCGAGCTCGACGAGGCATAGACCAGATGCTCGAATGCCGGTTCGGCGCGACAGAATTCGAGCACTTCGAGGTGGCCCATGACATTGGAACGGATATAGAGCCGTGGATTGTCGAGTGAGTGACGCACGCCGGCCTGCGCGGCGAGATGCACGATTCTGACGATGCCTTTGCCCGCCAAAGCGGCCGCAAGCGCGCCCTGTTCGGCAATATCGATCTGGTGGAACGAAAAATCCTTACGGGGCAGAAGGCGGGCAAGCCGCCCCTTTTTGAGCGCCAGGTCGTAATAGTCGTTCATGTTGTCGACGCCGACGACCGCTTCTCCCCGGTTGAGCAGATGGTGGCAAACATGACTGCCAATGAACCCCGCGGCTCCGGTGACAAGTATAGGCAACAAGCTTCTCCACGCGCACAGCCGGGCGGGTATCTGGAGAGGCAGATCCAGCCCATTTCGTCGTGCTATAGTCGAAAGCCGAGGTGGAGACCACCACTAAGCTGATGCTTCAGCTTGCCTCGCGCATGGCTTCGGCAGCCTGCAGGTCGACCGACACCAGTTGGCTAACGCCTTGCTCGGCCATGGTTACCCCGAACAGCCGGTCCATGCGCGCCATGGTGATCGGGTTGTGTGTGATGATGACGAAGCGCGTTTCGGTGGTTGCGGCCATTTCGTCCATCAGATTGCAGAAGCGTTCGACATTGTGGTCGTCGAGCGGGGCGTCGACTTCATCGAGCACGCAGATCGGCGCCGGGTTGGTCAGGAACACGGCGAAGATCAGCGACATCGCCGTCAATGCCTGCTCACCGCCGGACAGCAGCGTCATCGTCTGCGGTTTCTTGCCGGGCGGGCGCGCCAGGATCTCGAGCCCGGCTTCGAGCGGATCGTCGGACTCGATCAGTTGCAGCTCGGCGGTGCCGCCGCCGAACAAATGCGAAAACAGCCGCTGAAAATGGCCGTTGACCACCTCGAAGGCGGCGAGCAGCCGCTCGCGGCCTTCGCGGTTCAGGCTGTGGATCGCCTGCCGCAGCTTGCGGATCGCCTCGATGATGTCGTCGCGCTCGGAGACGATGGTCTCCAGCCGGTCCGATAGTTCCTTCTGCTCTTCCTCGGCGCGCAAATTGACGGCGCCCAACCGTTCGCGCTCAACCTTCAGCCGGTCGAGCTGACGCTCGATCTCGGCCATTTCGGGCATCGGGCTGTCGGGTTCGAGGCCAGTGTGGCGGATCACCAGATGCGGCGGCGTGTTCAGCGTTTCCTGGATGCGCGCCTCGACTTCCAGCCGACGCTCGTCGGCGGCGGTCAGCCGCTCTTCGGCGCGAACACGCGTTTCGCGCGCTTCGGCGAGCGACTGAATGGCAGCGGTCGCAGCCTTGTCCAGCTCGGACTGCCGGTTCTCCGCTTCCTGCAAGCGGTCACCTGCAGCTTTTCGCAGGCTTTCGGCCTCGGCGAGTTGCGACAGCAGGGCGCGCCGTTTGGCGTCGATCTCGTCGGGTGCGTCGGCCAGTTGCTCGCGCTCGGCCTCAGCCTCTGCCTTGCGTTCGCCGAGTGCCGCGATCTGCGTCGAGGCGTTTTCGGCGCGCTCCACCCAATTGCGCCGTTCCGCGCCGATCGCGTCGAGCCGGCGCGTACGTGCCTCGGCTTCTCGCCTCAGGCCCTCGTGAACGGCACGCGCATCGGCAAGGGCGGCGCGGTCGCGGGCGACGTTGGCCGCCGACTGCTCGAGCTGCAGTTGCAGATCGCCGAGATCGGGAGCGTCTTGCAGCAGCATTTCCGCCTCGACGAATGCTGCCGCCGTCTCCTCATGGCTGTCGACGATACGCGCGCGCGCCTCGTCAAGTGCTGCACGCCGGCTCGACAGTTCGCCGCCGGCTTTTTCGGCCTCAGCCAGCGTATTGCGGGCAGCATCCAGCCCATGCTGGGCGTCGCGCCCGGCCTGTCGGGCATTGCGTTCGGCCTCGCTCGCCTGGGCAAGCGCCTGTTCGGCCTGCGCAAGCGCCTGTTCGGCTTCGCGCAGGATGCGCGTGGCATGAACCGCTTCGGCATCGAGTTCGGCCAGCCGGTTTTTCTGCGCCAGCCGCTGCGCGGCGGCGGTCGGCGCATCGGCGCTGGCGGTGAAGCCATCCCAACGCCAGAGCGCGCCTTCGCGGCTGACCAATCGTTGACCGGGAGCAAGCAGCGTCTGCAACTTTCTTCCGTCGGCGGCATCGACAATGCCGATCTGGGCCAGCCGGCGGGCCAGTTGCGCCGGCGCGCGCACCACGCTAGCGAGGCTCTTTATGCGTTCCGGCAAAGCGACATCGCCGGGCTGGATTTCGCTCTGGCCCCAATGCACAGGCGCGCTACGATCAAGCGGCACGTCAAGATCTTCGCCAAGCGCGGCACCCAGCGCCGTCTCGTAGCCACGCTCGACGCTGATCTGCTCCAGCACCGAGGGAAACAAATCGCCGCTCGCGGCGTTCAGGATCTTGGCGAGCGTGCGGGCCTCGGTTTCGATCCGCGCCAGTTCGGCCTTTGCGTCCTGAACCGGTGGGCGGGCGGCACTTTCGCTTGCGCGTGCCTCGGCGACCGCCTGTTCCGTGGCAATCGCGGCTCGTTCGGCCCCTTCGAGCAGCGCCTGCGCCTGTTCGACCAGCAGCCGCTTCTCGGCGGGGTCGGGCAGGCCGGCGACCCTGGAGACGATCTCCGACAGTTCGCGGTCGACATCGGCAAGCTGGCGGGCAAAGCGGTCGCGGCGCTCAGCGGTATCGCGCAGCGTCCGTTCAATCTGGTTGCGCGAGGCGGCCGCCTCCGCCCGTTCGGCGGTCAGCGAGGCCAGCTTGGCCTCGCTCGAAGCAAGCGTCGATGCCGCCTGCTCGAAAGCCGCGCGGGTGCTGGCCTCGCGCTCGGCGGCGCCGGCGTTTTCGACATTGAGCGCGGCTTCTTCGGCGGCGAGGCGTTCGAGGATATCCGCATTGTCGCGGACCATGCGCTCCTCGCGGGCAAGGTCGCCATCGAGCTGTTGCAGTCGGCGGTCGAGCTCAGCCTGGCGGGCGCGGATGCGGCCTGCCTCTTCCTCGATCTGTGCCTTGGCGATCGACAGACGCTGGAAGGCGGCGGCGGCGGCGGCTTCCGCATCGCGCAGGTCCGGCAGCCGGTGGGCGTTGATACCTTGTTCCCTTGCGGCAGCCATCTGGGCGGCAGCACGGTCGCCGACCAGCGCGGTGGCAATCGCCAGCGCCGAACGCGCTTCGCCTTCCTGCGTCTTGGCCAGCGTCCAACGCAGATGCAGCAGCGTCGCTTCGGCCTTGCGGATGTCGGCCGACAGGTTCTTGAAGCGCGAGGCCTGGCGGGCCTGGCGTTTCAGGCTTTCGATCTGGCTTTCCAGCTCGCCGACGACGTCATCCAGCCGTTCGAGGTTCTGTTCGGCCGCCTTCAGCCGCAGCTCGGCTTCGTGGCGCCGTGTGTGCAGGCCGGAAATGCCGGCCGCCTCTTCCAGCAGTGCGCGGCGCGCCTGCGGCTTTGCCTGGATCAGCTCGCCGATGCGGCCCTGGCCAACCATCGAGGGCGAGCGGGCGCCGGTCGACTGGTCGGCGAACAGCAGCTGGACATCCTTGGCACGGGCTTCCTTGCCATTGATGCGGTAGAGCGAGCCGGCCTCGCGCTCGATGCGGCGCGAGACCTGCAACTCATCGGCGTCGTTGAAGGCAGACGGCGCAGTCCGGTCGCTATTGTCGAGGAACAGCGTGACTTCGGCGGTGTTGCGGGCCGGACGCGTTCCCGAGCCGGAAAAGATGACGTCGTCCATGCCGGACGCACGCATGTTCTTGTAAGAGCTTTCGCCCATAACCCAGCGTAGCGCCTCGACCAGGTTCGACTTGCCGCAGCCGTTCGGCCCGACGATGCCGGTCAGGCCGCGTTCGATGACGAACTCGCCGGGTTCGACGAAGGATTTGAAGCCGAGGAGGCGAAGGCGCGAGAACTTCATTCGCGCCGACCCATAGCCAAGTTTCGCAAAACTGTTCCGCGGTTTTGCAAGGAGAACCAGCGGCAAGACAAAGAAGTGCGCACGCCGAAGCGCAGCCGCTTCGGCGCTGCCGAAACGTCAGAGCAGAGGGTCGATGATGGCCGACATTTCCGCAATCGACATCGCCCCTTTGTAGGTCTTTCCGTTGATGAAAAAGGTCGGTGTGGAATCGACCTTGAATTCGTCGGCGCCGCGCTTCTGGACGGATCTCACATCGTCCAGAAGCTTCTGGTCCGTCAAGCAGGCCTCGAAGGACTCCTGTGTAAAACCGGCAAGCTTGGCGATTTGCAGCAGTGCGTCCTTGGTATTGTTCACACCAACCCAGTTCGCCTGCTGCCTGAACAGCACGTCGACCATCGGGAAATAGTTGTCCTTGGAGCAGCGCGCCAGCATGAAACCGGCCTCGGCGCTGGGGTCGAACGGAAATTCGCGCAGGATGTAACGGGCCTTGCCGGTGTCGATATATTTCGTCTTCAGCTCCGGAAAAGTGGTCTCGGCGAAATGCGCGCAATGCGGGCAGGTCATCGATGCATATTCAACGATGGTGACCTTTGCGTCGTCCTTGCCGAGCTGCATGTCGGGCAGCGCGCCGGGCTTCAACAAGGCTGCCATATCCACCGTGCCCTGAGCTTCAGGCGCTTTGGCGGCGGCTGGAGCGGCCGGCTTCGCAGGTTCCGCCGGAGCCGCAGGCTTCACATCCTGCGCCTCGGCTTTCTCGCCGGAATCGCTGCAGGCGGCAAGCAGCGCCACCGCTGGTATGGCGGCGAGCGACGACAAGAGATTTCTGCGGGACAAGGAACGGATCATACGAATCACCTGGCAATAGTTGGATTTTGCAATGCAAAGGCTACAAAAAGCGAGAGTTGGCGCGAATTAAGGCATTGCCACCCCTATTCCAATCGGCAAATTCGAGCATGCCATCACGATAGCGCGAGATTACGGCTTCCTTTGGCCTAGAATGGTGGCGCCAAGCCGCTCCAGCGAGGCGCGCAGCCCGTCGTCCTCGATCAAACCGACAGTGCCCGACAGCTTCGCCTTCTCGGCCACGGTCAGCGGCCGCAAAATGGGTTTCGGCTTTTCCTTGCCAGTCATTACCGGTTTCTGCACGATCCTGATCCGGCCGATCGCATTGAAGCCGAGAAACGCATTGACCCGGTTGATGATCTCGCCGGTCTCGTGCTGCAGATGCAGTGCCGCCACACCCTCGCAGGCAATCACCAGCACCGCCGGCTCGAACGGATCGTCCTCGTGCATGCGGCGTGGCCACTGGATCTTTTCCGGGCGCGAGCGGCCGGCAAGCCGCGGCCCGGCAATCTCTTCCCACGACTGAACCAGCCCGATCGACATGCCGGCCCGCTTGCGCAGCACCGGGTCGAGGATCTCGGTTGCGAGATCGCTCACCGGAACGGGATTGCCGAAGGGCCTTTTCCCTGCCATGTGCGTTCTCCAGTCACCAGCTTCAGCACCAGTGGATTAGGGCCGACCCTCGATCAATGGCACTGCACGACCAGACCCGCAAGGCCGTATCCGGAGACAATGGCGAGATCGCGTTCCGGCTGCTTGGCTGGTACGACGCGCATCACCGCGACCTGCCCTGGCGCGTTCCGCCGCGCCCGCTGGCAGGCGGCGCGCAGCCCGATCCCTATCTGGTCTGGCTTTCCGAGGTGATGCTGCAGCAAACCACGGTCGAGGCGGTAAAATCCTATTTCCGGGCGTTCGTGCAGAAGTGGCCAACTGTCGAGGCACTGGCGGCGGCACCGATCGAAGACGTCATGAAGGCCTGGGCCGGGCTCGGCTATTATTCTCGCGCCCGCAACCTCAAGGCTTGCGCCGATCTCGTCGCGCGGCTAGGCGGCCGCTTTCCGGACAGTGAGACCGGCTTGAAGGAACTGCCCGGTATCGGCGCCTATACGGCAGCGGCGATCGCGGCGATCGCCTTCGACCGACCAGCCGCGGTCGTCGACGGCAATGTCGAACGGGTCGTCTCACGGCTGTTTTCGATCGCCACGCCGCTGGGCGAAGCCAAGAGCGAGATACGCAGCCATGTCGAGCACATGGTTCCCGGGACAAGGCCCGGCGACTTCGCGCAGGCGATGATGGACTTGGGCGCGACGATCTGCACACCGCGCCGGCCCCGCTGCGTGCTTTGCCCCGTCAGGCAGGATTGCAGCGCCACAATCTCGGGCGATCCCGAGCGCTTTCCGGTCCGCCTGCCCAAGGCCGAGAAACCCTTGCGCCGCGGCGCCGCTTTCGTCGCCGTCAGGGGCGACGGCGCCGTGCTTTTGCGCAAGCGCGTCGAAAAAGGCCTGCTGGGCGGCATGACCGAAGTGCCGACGACCGGCTGGACCGCGCGCATCGACGGCGCCACAACGGAAGCGGCAGCCCCGTTCCCCGGCGACTGGCGGCAGGCCGGACGCATCGGCCATGTCTTTACCCATTTTGCGCTCGAACTCGACGTGTTCAAGGCGGAGACCGACAGCGCCGCCCCGCCCGGGCATTTCTGGTCGCTGGCCCATGAAATTTCCGGGGAAGCGCTGCCGAGCGTCATGAAAAAGGTAATCGAAGCGGCGATACCGGGCGCGACGAAGAAGCAGCGGCCGCATTGAAAGAGAGAAGAATGTCCGAAATCCGCCACATCGTTTTCGACATCGGCAAAGTGCTGATCCACTATGATCCGAACCTGCCCTTCAGCCGCTTGATCCCCGATCCAGACGAACGGAAATGGTTCTTCGACAATGTCTGCACGCATGATTGGAACATCGAGCAGGATCGCGGCCGGACCTGGGAAGAGGCAGAGACGCTCCTGATCGCCCAGTACCCGGATCACGAACAGAATATCCGCAATTTCCGCCGCCATTGGCACGAAATGGCACCGCATGCCTATAATGACAGCGTAGCCATCATGGAGCGCCTGATCGACACTGGCCATGACGTGACGCTGCTGACCAACTGGGCTGACGATACGTTCCGCGAAGCGCGCGACCGCTTTCCGTTCCTGGAGCGCCCGCGCGGCATCACCGTGTCAGCCGAGATCGGGCTAATCAAGCCGGATCGCGCCATCTATGATCACCACGTCACCGCGTTCGGCCTCGAACCGTCAGCCACGCTATTCATCGACGACAGCCAGAAAAATGTCGACGGCGCCAAGGCGGCCGGCTGGCAGTCGGTGCTGTTCACCGATGCAAAGACGCTCAGGGCGGACCTTGCGCGTCTTGGGATCAAGGTGTGATTTGAATCGCTTCCAGGGACTGGCTGAGCCTTCGCATTAACTGATCTGTCGCAACTCAGAAACCGTCAGGCCCCTGCCCGTTCCATGCCTAGCCGCGCAATGCGGCGAAGCTCGTCAATCGGGGTCAGGCCTCCGCTGCGCTCATAATGCCAGAAGGTCCATCCGTTGCAGGCGTCCAGCCCCTGTACCTCAGCGCCGATCTTGTGGATCGACCCGGCACTGTCGCCGATCGCCAGCGTGCCGTCGGCACGCACCTTGGCCGCCCAACGCTTCTTGGCGTCGTAGAGCGTAGCGCCCGGTGCCACCAGGCCATTGTCGAGCAGCGTGACGAAGGCAACGCGCGGCTCGGCGCGCTTGCCGGTCAGCACTGTCAAATTGGCGCCGTCCAGCGGCCGGACCGCATCGATGCGTTCCATGGCGGCATCGATATAGGCTTGCTCACGCTCGATGCCGACGAAGTGGCGGCCAAGCCGTTTGGCCACCGCACCGGTGGTTCCTGAACCGAAGAAGGGATCGAGCACGATGTCGCCGGGCCTGGTCGATGCCGTCATGACGCGGGCAAGCAACGCTTCCGGCTTCTGCGTCGGATGCAATTTGTCGCCATTGTCGTTCTTCAGGCGCTCGCCGCCGGTGCAGATCGGAAACAGCCAGTCGGAGCGCATCTGAATGTCGTCGTTCGATGCCTTCAGCGCCTCGTAGTTGAAGGTGTAACCTTTGCCCTTCTGGTCGCGCGATGCCCAGATCATCGTCTCATGCGCGTTCTGGAAGCGACGGCCACGGAAATTGGGCATTGGATTGGTCTTGCGCCAGACGACGTCATTGAGGATCCAGAAGCCCAGGTCCTGCATCTTGGCGCCGACCCTGAAAATATTGTGGTAGGAGCCGATGACCCAGATCGTGCCGTTGGGCTTCAACACGCGGCGCGCCGCCAGCAGCCAGGCGCGGGTGAAGGCGTCGTAGGCCTCAAAACTGTCGAACTGGTCCCAATGGTCGTCGACGGCATCGACCTTGGATTGGTCGGGCCGGTGCAGATCGCCATCGAGCTGCAGATTGTAAGGCGGATCGGCAAAGATCACGTCGATCGATTTTTCCGGCAGCCGTTCCAGCGCGGCGACGCAGTCGCCCTTCAGGATCGTATCCAGCCACTCGGATTGCTGGGGAGCATCGGAAAGCTCGTCGAGAAGACGCACGGCAGACATTATGACACCCAAGGCACGCGTTACTGTTTACTGTCCGTTATGGTTACCGATCAGCGTAAATATTCAGTGAAGCATACTGCCGAATTTGCGAAGCCCGGCCTGTTGGTGTATGCCGCGCCGCCTGAGCCGTTTGGACCAAAGGCCTCTTGGCATTCCCTTCATCCCGCTTTCCGGATCACCATGCCCCAGCCAGACCTTGTCATCTTCGATTGCGACGGCGTGCTCGTCGATTCCGAAATCATCGCCGCACGCATCGATGCCGAGCTTTTGACCTCGGCCGGCTATGAGATATCGGCGGAGGAGATTTCCGAGGTCTATGCCGGGCTGACTTTCAAGGACATCATGATGCGGGTCGAGGAAAAGTCCCGGATCCCGTTCCAGGCCTCCCTGATCGACAAGGAGGAACAGCTGGTCGATCGCCGGCTGCGCAGCGACGTGCGTGCCATCGACGGGGCGCACGAGGCTGTCGCCGCGGTAATGGTGCCGCGCTGCGTCTGTTCGAATTCGCGTTCGGAGCGGATCGAATTCATGCTGGAGAAGGTGCAGCTTTTGCCGTTCTTTGCCGGCCGTATCTTTTCGTCGCTGGAAACGCCGACCGGGAAAACCAAGCCGGCGCCGGACGTGTTCCGGTTCGCCGCGGAAAAGCTCAAGGCCGATCCTGCGAACACCTTCGTCATCGAGGATTCCGTGCATGGCGTCACCGGCGCCAAGACGGCGGGAATGCGCGTCATCGGCTTCACCGGCGCGGCGCACAGCTATCCCGGCCACGCCGATGCGCTGACCGAAGCCGGTGCCGAAACGGTCATCCGCCGCTGGGCGGAACTGAAAAGCGTGATCGCCGCGCTGTCGGAATGGTCGGCGGACGCCTGAGAGGCCGCCTCCAACCGCCGTGGCGCGAATGCACCGGCTCAGTTGGTCGCGGCGGCTTTCTTCTTCTTCGGCTTGTCCGACGCCCCTTTCGGAGCGCCCTCGTCATACCCGGCAAATGCCTGGTAGTCCCGCGCCGTCGGCTCCGGAACGACGACGTTGGAATCGGTGAAGACGAACTGCGTGGCACTCGAGGGATCGGTAACCTGGACCTGATAGGAGTGAAGCTGCGAATAGAGAACTTCGGTGCCGTGCATCACCGCGATACGGATCGGCATGGTGATGGTACCGGGGGGCGAACATCGGACCAGGCACGACCTTGCCGGCAACGGCTATCTTCATCGACAAGGAGCCGTTGGCGCGGCTGCAGTCGCGGGTCACATCGGTGATCGAAGCCTGATAGATGATCTTGGCGGAATCGTCCGGCTGATCGACGCCTGCCGCGTCCGCTGCCGGCTGGGCGGCTTGGGCATCCTCGGCGGCAACATCGGTTTTTTTCTTCGGCTTCGGACCGCTCTTGGCGTAGATATTGAAGAAGGCGGTGCCGTCACGCAACGTCACTTTCGGGCAATAGGCCTGCAGCTGGCTGGAAAGCACCTTGGGGTCGGGTGGCGGTGGTGGCGTCGTATCCTTCTTGCCGAAGCCGAGAATGCTATTGTCGCTCGATTGGCAGCCTGCGGCAGCAAGCATAAAGCCGGTGAGCGCCAGACCCGCGACAAAACGACCGTTGAATGAATGAAACGCCATGAACTGCACTTCCCTCTCGCAAAGCCGGTGACGTATATCAACCGCGCGGCAAAAATGCGACTGAGCCAGCGCAGAAATCCACCACCTTACGGCGGGCGAAGATTCCCGCAGCAATGGAAACGTGACGATGCAATATGTGAGTACCCGCGGGGAAGCGCCCGCGCTTGGATTCTCCGACGCGGTGCTGGCCGGGCTGGCCCGCGACGGCGGGCTCTATCTGCCGAGCGCCTGGCCGCATTTTTCCGCAGCAGAGGTCCGCGCCATGCGCGGCCTTGCCTATCCCGATCTTGCAATCCGCGTGCTGTCGCCGTTCCTCGGTGGCGAGATCGCGGCGCCGGTGTTCGAACGGCTGGTGCGCGAAGCCTATGCGACCTTCCGCCATGAGGCCGTCTGCCCGCTGGTGCAGAGCGGGCCGAACAGCTTCGTGCTCGAGTTGTTCCACGGCCCGACGCTCGCGTTCAAGGACGTGGCGATGCAGCTTCTTGCGCGGCTGATGGACCATGTGCTGGCCGAGCGCGACCAGCGCGCCACCATTGTCGGCGCCACTTCCGGCGACACCGGAGGGGCCGCCATCGATGCCTTTGCCGGGCGCAACCGCACCGACATCTTCGTGCTTTTCCCGCACGGCCGCGTCTCGCCGGTGCAGCAGCGGCAGATGACGACGTCGACCGCCGCAAACGTCCAAGCATTGGCGATCGAAGGCAATTTCGACGACTGCCAAGGCCTGGTGAAGGACATGTTCAACGACCACGGTTTTCGCGACCGGGTGTCGCTATCCGGCGTCAATTCGATCAATTGGGCCCGCATCATGGCCCAGATCGTCTATTATTTCTCCTCCGCGCTGTCGCTTGGCGCGCCCGACAGGCCGGTTTCCTTCACGGTGCCGACCGGCAATTTCGGCGACATTTTCGCCGGCTACGCCGCCAAGAAGATGGGATTGCCGATCGAGCGGCTGATCATCGCCACGAACGACAACGATATTCTGGCGCGCACGCTGGCGACCGGCGAATACCGCATGAAAGGGGTCTTTTCGACCACGTCGCCCTCGATGGACATCCAGGTGTCTTCGAACTTCGAACGCTTGCTGTTCGAGGCGTCCGGCCGCGATGCCTCGACCGTGCGGCGCTACATGGACGGGCTCAAGCAGTCCGGCGCCTTCACCATCGAGGCCGGCGAAATCGCCAAGATCCGCTCCGAATTCGACGCCGGCCGCGCCACCATGGGCGAGGTCGCCGCCACAATCCGCACCACACTTGCGGCGAGTGGCTATCTGCTCGACCCGCATACCGCCGCAGCCGTGCATGTGGCCACTGGCAAAGCCGCCGGTGAGGTGCCAATGGTGGTGCTGGGCACTGCGCACCCGGCAAAGTTTCCGGCGGCCGTCGAAGCCGCCAGCGGCGTGTCGCCTGCCCTCCCCGCATGGCTGGGCGGGTTGATGAGCGCCGAGGAAAAATACACGGTACTTCCATCCGACCTGAAAATGGTGGAAGATTATGTCGGCCGCCACACGCGGGCGGCGCGTTAGGGAGTAATTGCCATATGGGTGTTGAGGTAAGCCGTCTGTCGAACGGCCTGACAGTCGCCACCGAAACCCTTCCAAGCCTCGAATCTGTTGCCCTTGGTGCCTGGGTCAAGTCGGGCGCACGCAACGAGCGTGACGAAGAGCACGGAATGGCGCATTTGCTCGAGCACATGGCTTTCAAGGGCACCAGGCGGCGAAGCGCCTTCGAGATCGCCTCGGAGATCGAGGACGTCGGCGGCGAGATCAATGCCGCGACCAGCGTCGAGACGACCTCCTATTATGCAAGGGTTCTGAGCGACGATGTGCCGCTGGCGGTCGATATCCTTTCCGACATCCTGCAGGACTCCGAATTCGATCCGCAGGAGCTGGAGCGCGAACAGCATGTGATTCTGCAGGAGATCGGCGCCGCGCACGATACGCCCGACGATGTCGTTTTCGATCACTTTACCGAGACCGCCTTCCGCCACCAGACCATCGGCCGCTCGATTCTCGGCACGCCGGAAACCGTCAAATCCTTCACTTCGAAGCAACTGCACGACTTCATCGAACGGCAATACGGCGCCGAGAACATGGTGATGGTGGCAGCCGGCGACATCAAGCACGACGATTTCGTGCGCGAGGTCGAAAAGCGTCTCGGCGGCTTCCGCGGCAAGGCCGACGGCACCATCCCGCAATATGCGCAATATGTCGGCGGCGATTTTCGCGAAGACCGCGACCTGATGGACGCCCAGATCGTGCTGGGTTTCGAGGGCCGTGCCTATCACGTCCGCGATTTCTATGCCTCTCAGGTCCTGTCGATGATCCTCGGCGGCGGCATGTCGTCGCGGCTTTTCCAGGAAGTCCGCGAAAAACGCGGCCTGTGCTATTCGGTCTATGCCTTCCATTGGGGTTTTTCCGACACCGGCGTCTTCGGGGTCCATGCGGCAACCGGACAAAGCGATATCGCCGAGCTGGTGCCTGTGATCATCGACGAGCTGCAAAAGGCCGGCGAAAACATCCTGCAGGAGGAGCTCGACCGGGCGCGTGCCCAATACCGCGCCGGGCTGATCATGTCGGCCGAGAGCCCGGCCAGCCGCGCCTCGCAGATCGCCAGGCAGTTGCTTCTGTTCGGCAGGCCGATCGCCAAGGAAGAGCTGATGGAGCGGCTGTCGGCGCTGACGGTCAAGCGGCTGACGGATCTGTCGTCGCGGCTTTTTTCGACGAAGCCGACGCTTACAGCCGTCGGGCCGGTGGGTACGCTCGCGCCCTATGAAGCGATCCTCGATTCGCTTTCGGGCTCGCAGACCACTGCCCGTAAGCTTGCCGTCTAAGCTTATTCGAGCGTCGTGTTCGCGCTCCCTTTCTTTCGCCGCGACCTGCCGGCACTGAAGGGCGACCTTGTCACGCTGCGTGTGCCGCTGACCAACGACTATCGCGAGTGGTCGGTGCTGCGCGGCGAAAGCCGCGCCTTCCTTGAGCCGTGGGAGCCGCGATGGACCCCTGACGAGCTCGACCGCACCGCATGGCGGCATCGTATCGGCCGCTACCGCGAGGACTATGCGCAGGGGACGGCGATCGCCTTCTTCATCTTCGAGAAAAGCAGCGGCAAGCTTGCCGGCGGTATCACCCTCGGCAATATCCGCCACGGGGTCGCCCAAAGCGGCCATATCGGCTACTGGATCGGCGAGCGCTTCAGCGGACGCGGGCTGATGACCGATGCCGTCAAGGTGGTGACGCGTTTCGCCTTCGAAACGCTGCGGTTGCACCGGATCGAAGCTGCCTGTATCCCCGATAACGCCCGGTCGATCCGCGTGCTTGAAAAAGCCGGATTCCGGCGCGAAGGACTGCTACGATCCTATCTCAGGATCAACGGCATCTGGCAGGACCATTACCTATACGCCCGAATCGCGGACGATCCGCCGGGCGTTGGAACAAAGGGCTGATTTTGACGAATTTTCTGCGGAACGGGTCGCTGCTTGCCCTTATGCTGGCGGCAATCGTCACGCTCTGCGCGGCATCCTCGGCGTTTGCGGTCGAACCGATCAAGATTGCCCGCGACGACGTGGCGCTCGACCTTTCGGGTGCCGTTGAAATCTACCGCAACCAGGGCGAGAATTTCCAAGTCTCAACGGCACCCGGCCCGGACGGCATCGTGCGGCGAATCGAGGTCGAGGCCAATGACGCGCGCTCGACCGGCGACTGGGCGGTGTTCGCGCTCGCCAATACCACCGATCAGCAGCTCGACAGGCTGATTGTCGCACCGCATTTCCGGCTGGTGAATTCCGGCCTGTTCTGGCCGGATCTCGGCTCGACCCGTATCGCCGCGATCACGCCCAGCGAAGGCTTTGCGCTCGACCGCCAGACCAGCCCCGACGCCGACGTGTTCCGGGTGACGCTGAACCCCGGAACGGTGATTACCTTCATCGCCGAGCTCGCCTCGCCCAAGCTGCCGCAGGTCTATCTGTGGGACCCCGAATCCTACAAGGACTCGGTCAATTCCTACACGCTGTTTCGTGGCATCGTCATCGGCATCGCCGGCCTGCTGGCGCTGTTCCTGACCATTCTTTTCGTCGTCAAGGGGACCTCGATGTTCCCGGCGACGGCGGCCCTAGCCTGGGCGGTGCTTGCCTATATCTGCGTCGATTTCGGCTTTCTCAACAAGATCATAGAAATATCCCCGGGCAATGAGCAGATGTGGCGCGCCGGAACGGAGGTGGCGCTTGCGGCGACCTTCGTGGTGTTCCTGTTTGCCTATCTCAACCTCAACCGATGGCACGGCCATTTCAGCTACGGCGCACTGGTCTGGATCCTCGGGCTGGTGCTGATCGCCGGCGTTGCCATCGTCGATCCGGCGGTTGCCGCCGGCATTGCCAGGCTGTCCTTCGCAGCCACCGCGCTGACCGGGCTCGGCCTGATCATCTTCCTCGGTATACGCGGTTACGACCGCGCCATCATGCTGGTGCCCAGTTGGGTGATGGTTCTGCTGTGGCTATGCGGATCGTGGATGGCAATCACCGGCATGCTGGACAACGATATCGCCCAGCCGGCGCTGGGCGGTGGGCTGATCCTCATCATCCTGCTGATCGGCTTCACCGTGATGCAGCACGCTTTTGCCGGCGGCGCCCTGCATCAGGGCCTGTTCTCCGACCTCGAGCGGCAGGCGTTGGCGGTTGCCGGATCGGGCGATACCGTGTGGGACTGGGACGTGCTGCGCGACCGTGTCGTCACTCGTCCCGACGTCAGCATTCAGCTCGGCCTTGCGCCCAACAGCCTCGGCGGCCCTGCCCGCAACTGGCTGCCGGTGCTGCATGCCGACGACCGCGACACGTTTCGTACGACACTCGACGTGGTGCTCGAGCACCGGCGCGGCCGGGTGTCGCAAAACTTCCGCCTGCGCGGCGCCGACGGGCACTATCACTGGTTTTCGCTGCGCGCCCGGCCGGTGATCGGCTCGGACGGCGAGGTCATCCGCTGCGTCGGCACCATGGTCGACGTGACGGAGCAGAAAAAGTCCGAGGAACGGCTGCTGCATGACGCCGTACATGACAATCTGACCGGCCTGCCCAACCGCGAGCTGTTCATGAACCGGCTGGAGGCGATCATCTCGATCGCCCGCACCGAAGAGAAGGTGCGCCCGACCGTCTTCGTCATCGACATCGACCGCTTCAAGCAGGTCAATGATGGGCTCGGCATCTCGGCCGGCGACACCATCCTTTTGACCATCGCGCGGCGGCTGCACCGGCTGCTCAAGCCGAAGGATTCGCTGTCGCGATTTGCCGGCGACCAGTTCGCGCTGATGCTTTTGTCGGAGCAGGATCCGGCTCGCATCGCGGCCATTGCCGATGCCATCAAGCACGCCATCAACAACCCGATCACCTTCGCCAAGCGCGAGATCGTGCTGACCGCCTCGATCGGGCTGATCACCTGGACCTCCACGCAGACCTCGGCTGAGGACATGGTCAAGGACGCCGAGCTTGCCATGCATCAAGCCAAGCGCTTCGGCGGCGACAGGATCGAGCCGTTCCGGCCAGCCTTCCGCACCGTCGGCACCGACCGGCTGCAGTTCGAGTCCGATCTGCGCCGGGCTATCGAACGACGCGAATTCACGCTTGCCTACCAGCCAATCGTGCGGCTGGAGGACGGCAGCGTTGCCGGCTTCGAAGCGCTGCTGCGCTGGGACCATCCGCGTCGCGGCATGATTCCGCCGGCGGATTTCATCCCGGTCGCCGAAAACTGCGGCCTGATCGTGCAGCTTGGCCTGTTTGCCATGCAACAGGCTGCCGAAGACCTAGCAGGATGGCAAAAGCAGATCGGCGATGCGCCGCTGTCGGTCTCGGTCAATCTGTCCAGCCGTCAGCTCATCCGCCGCGACCTGGTCAGCGACGTCCGCTCGGTGATCGCGCGGGCCAATCTGAAACCGCGCTGCTTCCGGCTCGAACTCACCGAATCGCTGGTGATGGACAATCCCGAGCAGACCGCCCATGTGCTGACCAAGCTGAAGCAGCTTGGCATCGGCCTGTCGCTGGACGATTTCGGCACCGGCTATTCATCGCTGGCCTATCTGACGCGCTTTCCGTTCGACACCATCAAGATCGACAAGAGCTTCGTCGACGACGCGACGCCGAAACGCGCGGTGCTGCTCAAATCCATGGTCAACATGGCGCATGAACTCGGCCTGTCGGTTGTCGCCGAAGGCATTTCGGACGAGAGCGATGCGCTGGAGTTGCGGCAGATGGGCTGCGAATACGTGCAGAGTTTCATGTTCGGAGCGCCGATGCCGGGCGACCAGGTGCTGAAGACGCTGAAGGAACAGTATCCGCTCACTCAGGCGTGACAAATTTCGGGACGTAATGAGGTTCAGGCGTGACCGGCAGCCAGGCTGAGATGCGCGAGATCGATGCCGATCGAGGCAAGGATCCGGTCGTATTTGCGGTCGATGTCGGCGTCGAACAGAAGCTCGGCACTAGCCGGGCAAGTCAGCCAGCCATTCTCGACGATCTCGTTTTCAAGCTGACCCGCACCCCAGCCGGCATAGCCGAGCGCCATCAGAGCCCGCCGGGGTCCGCGGCCGGAGGAGATGGCGCGCAATATGTCGACGGTCGCAGTCAGGCAGACGTCGTCGGACACGGCGAGCGAGGATTCCACCCGGTAGTCGCCCGAATGCAGGACGAAGCCGCGGCTGCGATCCACCGGTCCGCCATTGCGCACGACGAAGTCGCGCGCCGGCGGCGGCAGGCGAATTGCCTCCAGTTCGTTCATGATCCCGAGTTGCACGAGCAGGTCCGGAAACAGCATCTGCTGCGTCTGGTTGATGATCAACCCCATCGCGCCTTCGTCGCTGTGCGCGCAAATGTAGATGACGGAGCGCGTGAAGCGGTCGTCCTTCATGCCGGGCATGGCAATCAGGAACTGGTCGTCGAGAAAGCCGGGTCCTGCGGCCGTCTTTTTATGACGCAACAAATCCATGACCACAGCGTAACGCGTTTCCAGGGCGCCGAAAAGATGGGCGGCGCCCGATTTGATCAGGCTCATAAGTCAAAGGTCACGCAAATATGATGCCGGCGGCGTCATGAAATCATTGTGCGGCCATCAACAGACGATCAAATCATTGCCATGCAAAGCTTGAAAATCCTGCTGCTTGGCGTGGCCATTGGGTCGGCGACCTGCCTCCCCGCCTCAGCCTCCTCGTCGGCCTGGTACAATAGCGAAGGCGGCCGGGTGCGGCTGGTGACGAGCGGCAAAGCCGACGAGGCCGGGCGTCTCCAAGGTGTCCTCGACATTGCGCTGAAGCCAGGCTGGAAGACCTATTGGCGCGATCCGGGCGATGCGGGCGTGCCGCCACAGATCGACATCTCGGCCAGCACCAACATTGCCGACGCGACGCTTTCGTTTCCGCCGCCGCAGCGCCACGATGACGGCTATGGCAAATGGGCCGGCTACGACCACCCGGTTTCATTGCCGGTGACGTTCACGCTTGCTGCACCCGGCCAGCCGGCCGTCATCGATGCGGACATCTTCCTCGGCATTTGCGAAACCATCTGCATCCCGGTGCAGACAAGGCTGACCATCGATCCCGGCGCCGATCCCGACAACGCCGAGGATGCGGCACTGGTCAAGGCAGGCCTTGCAACTCTGCCCGCCACGGCAACGCCCGATTTCGGAATAAACGTACTGCCGGGCGATCACGAAACCCTGATTGTCGAAGCGAGCTTTCCGGGCACTCCCGAGGCCGCCGACTTCTTCGTTGCCGGCGAACGCGACTACATGTTCGGTGCCCCGACCCGCAGCGAAAAGGATGGCAAGCTGATCTTTACGGTGCCGATCCTCGACAGGCCGTCGACAACGCCAACCGATGGCGGCCTTCACTACACACTGACAAGTGCCGCTGGCGCGGTCGAAGGCCTGCTGCCTTTTCCGTGATGCCAACGTCTGGACGGTTGCCGGGCGCGCCTTAGTTCGCTATCGCAAGGACACTCCCTTTCCATTCTCAAGCGAGGACCATCATGACGATCTCCGTTGGCGACAAACTGCCGGGTGCGACCTTCAAGACAATGACCGCCGACGGTGCAAAGCCGATCACGACGGGCGAGATATTCTCAGGAAAGACGGTCGTGCTGTTTGGCGTTCCAGGCGCTTTCACGCCGACCTGCAGCAATAATCACCTGCCGGGCTACCTGGATAATTACGACGCCATCCTGGCGCGCGGCGTCGACACTATCGCCGTCGTCTCGGTCAACGATGTTCACGTCATGGGAGCCTGGGCTCGCTTCAGCGGCGGTGAAGGCAAAATACTTTATCTTGCCGATGGCAATGGCGATTTCGCCAAATCGGTCGGCCTCGACGCCGACCTCTCCAGCGGCGGCATGGGGCTGCGCTCGAGGCGTTTTTCGATGATCGTCGATGACGGCAAGGTCACCGCACTCAATGTCGAGACAAAGCCCGGCGTCGACGAGTCCGGTGCGGCTCACATTCTCGGACAGCTTTCCGTCTTGGCGACAGCCTAGGCCAGGGATGACAAAGGGCGCCTTCGAGCGCTACGCGTTCAAAGGATGCCGCCTTTTCATCGGCGCATGATCCTTCCGAAAGCCGACCCGGTCTTCAGGGCCATGCGTCGGCGCTTCGGGACTGCTTGCTTTTTGGGACCTCGGTTATGTCTGACATCTTTTGGCGCGCTGTCGCGATCGGTATCGGCGCAACCGCGCTTATGGATATCTGGGCGATTTTCCTGAACAAGGCGTTTGCTCAGCCGCGGCCGAACTGGGGGCTGGTCGGCCGCTGGGTCTGGCATCTCAGGGAAGGCAAGGTCTTCCATGACGACATTGGCGAGGCCTCGCCCTATGCGCATGAATCTGCACTTGGCTGGGCCTTTCATTATGCTGTCGGCATCGTCTACGGCATCATACTGGTCGTGCTGGCCGGAACGGGCTGGCTCACCGCGCCGACCTTCCTGCCGGCCTTTATCCTCGGCATCGTCACCGTCGGCGCCGGTTGGTTTCTGCTGGCGCCCGGCATGGGTGCCGGCTGGGCCGCTTCGAAGCGCCCCAATCCAATGCAGGTCCGCGCCCTCAATCTGGTGTCGCACACGGTGTTCGCGCTCGGACTGTTCGGCACCGCCCTGCTCATCCGATAGCCAAGTCAGCCGTCGCGGCGCTGCGCCGGCCTGTCGATCGGCTGCCATCCATGGATAACGCGACGCGCACCGGTATCGTATGCGAAGTAGTTCCCGCCGCCCGCTGGCTGATCCGCCTCGCGGCTGATTTCCCGACCGCTCAAAGAGAGCAGCAGGAGCGTTCCGACACCTCCGTGACCTATGAATGCGACGTCGACAGCGGCGTCGGTGCCTAGCACAGTGTCTACCTCGCTTAGAATACGACGCTGGGCATCGATAGCTCGCTCCCATCCACGAATGCTGCTGTTTGGATTGGCGAAGAATTGGTCGGCGACCGCTTCGAACTCGGAAGGCGGCAGGAAACCGGTTGCCGATCGGTCATTCTCATGCATCCCTTCCCTCACCTCGATCGCAAGGCGGAGATGCCTTCCGAGTATCTCGGCGGTTTCTATCGCCTTGCGTTCACCCGATGACACGATCCGCCGAATCGACCCAACCCACGGCTGATCGAGCATTGCCGATGTTCTCGCTCGCCCGAGGTCGGATAGTCCCCATTCCGCCACTGGAACGTTGGCATCGACCTGAACCTGGGGATGCGTGATGTAGTATGCGATCGGCATGATAGAGCTCTTCCTGCCAGAGAGCGGACCCGCAGCCGGAATTCAATAGCTTTGGGTCGAGCGCCGCGCCTTTGTGGTCGTCGGCTGCTTTGACTGCGAACCTGGTACTGGTGCCACAGTCTTGACGAGCCCTTTCTTGAATGGCGCCATGCCGAGCCGCGCCAATTCGTCGGCGCGCTCGTTCTCGGGATGGCCGGCATGGCCCTTGACCCAATGCCAGGTGACCTGATGGCGGTTACGCGCTGCATCGAGCTGCTGCCACAGCTCGGCATTCTTCACCGGCTGCCTGGCGGCCGTCTTCCAGCCGTTGCGCTTCCATCCGTCGATCCAGCTGAAAATACCGTCCTTGACATAGTTGCTGTCGGTATAAAGATCGACGGCGCAGGGCTCCTTGAGCGCATTAAGCGCCGAGATGGCCGCCAACAGTTCCATACGGTTGTTGGTGGTGGCAGCCTCGCCGCCCGACAGTTCTTTCGTCACACCGTTGAAGCGCAAGATCGCGCCCCAGCCGCCAGGCCCGGGATTGCCCGAACAGGCACCATCGGTGAAGATTTCAACGCGCTTGGTCATGTTAGTCCATATTCGGAAGGAGAGTTGATCGCCCGATGGAAGCGCATCCGGCGGATATATTCGGTCGGGTCGCGTTTCATCACACGCCCGCCGTCCGGGACCGTCAGCCAGTCGTAGAGCCGGGTCAGCATGAAGCGCAGCGCCGAACCGCGCGCCAGCATCGGCAGCGCCGCTTTCTCGTCGCTGCTCAGCGGCCGCACGCTTTGGTAGCCGGCAAGCAACGCCGTGCCCTTGGTCAGATTGAAGGAAAAATCCTTCTCGAAGCACCAGGCGTTGAGGCACGTGGCAACATCATAAGCGTAGAGGTCGTTGCAGGCGAAATAGAAGTCGATCAGCCCGGACAGTTTCTCGCCGAGGAAGAATACATTGTCCGGGAAAAGATCGGCATGGATGATGCCCTGCGGCAGACCGTTCGGCCAGTTCCGCTCGAAATCGGCGAAATCGGCATCGACCTCGGCCGCCAATCCCGGCTCGACCTCATCGGCGCGGGCGTGGGCGGCGTTCCACAGCTTGCGCCAGCCATCGATGGCAAGGGCGTTGGGGCGGGTCATCGGGAAATCCGCGCCGGCGAGATGCAGTGCCGCCAGAGCCTTGCCGACCTCGCCGCAATGCCCAGCTGTCGGCCGCCGCAGCGATAGACCCTCAAGGAAGGTGATGATGACCGCCGGCCGGCCGGCAAGCGTTCCGATCACACCGCCATCCTGCGCGGTGACCGGGAGCGGGCACGAAATGCCCTTTCTGGCGAGGTGGGCCATGAGGCCCAGAAAGAACGGCAGGTCAGCCTTGTCGACGCGCTTCTCGTAAAGCGTCAGTATGTAGGAGCCGCTGCTGGTGTGCAGCAGAAAATTCGAATTTTCGGTGCCTTCGGCGATGCCCTTGTAGGACAAGAGATCGCCGACCGGATAGTTCCTGAGGAACGCGCCGAGCTCGCCCTCATTGACGTCGGTGTAGACCGCCATCGTTGCTACGCAGCCCCGTTGACGAAGGCCATGTCGGCTGCCGTCAGTTCGACATCGCGCAACACCCGCATCACCGGAAAATCCTCCGTCTCCGTCGCCGTCACGGCCAACTCGATGGTTACGTCGAAGCGCTGCCGGAAGGCATCGACAATCTCGTCGACGATGATCTCCGGCGCCGAGGCGCCCGCCGACAGGCCGAGTGTCGAGATGCCGGCAATGTCATTCCACGGAATTTCGGAGGCGCGCTGCACGAGAAGCGACATCGAGGCGCCGGCGCGTTCGGCCACTTCGACAAGCCGCCGTGAGTTGGAGGAGTTAGGCGCACCGACGACCAGGAAGAGATCGGCGCCGGCCGCTGTTTCCTTGACCGCCTCCTGGCGATTGGTGGTGGCATAGCAGATCGATTCCGCCGCCGGCGCGTGCAACTCGGGAAAACGTTGCTGCAGGGCGCGGATGATGCCGGCGGTGTCCTCGACCGACAGCGTCGTCTGGGTGACGAAACCGAGCGCTCGCGGGTCTGCGGGCACGAAGCTTGCGGCGTCGGCTTCGGTCTCGATCAGAGTGACCGCGCCATCCGGCAACTGGCCCATTGTGCCGATCACCTCAGGATGCCCGGCATGGCCGATCAAAAGCACGTGGCGGCCAAGCCGCTGATGGCGCATTGCCTGCTTGTGGACTTTCGAGACCAGCGGGCACGTCGCGTCGAGATAGAACAGGTTGCGGGACCGGGCGTCGGCCGGCACCGATTTCGGCACGCCATGCGCCGAAAAGACGACCGGGCTCTGGCGATGCTCGGGCGGGATCTCGGAGAGCTCCTCGATGAACACCGCGCCGAGGCTTTGCAGCCCTTCGACGACGTAGCGGTTGTGCACGATCTCGTGGCGGACATAAACCGGCGCGCCATATTTCTTGAGCGCCAGCACGACGATCTGGATGGCACGGTCAACGCCCGCACAGAAACCGCGCGGCTGGCAGAGCCGGATGGTCAGCGGTGGCTTTGTCTGAAGCATGATTGCATCTTACGCTGATTGTAGGCCGGTTGATCGGACTATGACTTCTGAGCTCAAGGCGCGAAATGAGGTGTGCGGCCCTGCCCTGTCAAGGGTAGTGGCGGCGATCATTGGTCTTTCGCCGGGCGGCGGAGCCAGGAGATCAGGACACCGGCAAGGGCGACGGCAAGGCCGTACCAGGTTATCGCATATTGCAGATGGCTGTTCGGCAGGTCGATGACGGTGACGCCGCCGACCGGCAGCCCGCCGGGGTTGGCGGCGGCGTTCGCATCGATGAAGATCGGCACCAGCGCCGCACCTGCCGGCAGGCCGGCGCTCGAGGCCATCGCGTCACGATCTTTCCAGTAGAAGATGTTCTTCTGCGGATCATTGTCGGGAAGCATCATCGAGGGCTTGGCCGGCAGCGGGTTGCGGGCGAGCCCCGTCACCGTCACTTTGCCCGTCACCTGCCCCTGCGGCCGCTTGGCGGGGTCCTTGAAATCGTAGGGCACGAAGCCGCGGTTGATCAGCACGAAACGGCCATCCTCGAGCTGCAGCGGCGTGAACACATCGAAGCCGGACTGGCCTTCCCAGGTGGCGAGGAAATGCCGTTCGCCTTGATGCAGGAAAGTGCCGGTCACTATCACCGGCGTGTAGTCCACGTCGCCGGTGGCAGCAAACCGCTTTTCGACCTCGGCCAATGGCACAGGCGCCGAATGCGTGCGCTGGTCGATCGTCTGGAGAAGGCCCTCTTTCCAGTGCAGGCGCTGAACCTGCCAGGTGCCGAGTGCCAGCAGGATCAAAAACACGACGATACCCAGGCCGAGCGCCAATGCGCGTTTCGGCCTCGACCGGCCGGCCACCAAACCTGATGCCTCGCTCATTCGCCGCGGTCCAGCCGGCCCTCGGCCGCCTTGTTGCGGTATTGCAGCGTCAGCAGCACGCCCTTGATCAGCCTGAGCGCCGCCAGGCAAAGCACCAGCGTCAGCGGAATCCACAGCAACAGATGCAGCCAGAGCGGCGGATTGAGCGTCACCTCCATCCACAGCGCCAGGCCGACGACGATGAAGCCGATGATCAGAATAACGAACACCGCCGGCCCGTCGCCGGCATCGGCGAAGGAATAATCGAGGCCGCAATTGGTACAGCGATCGCCGACGGTGAGGAACCCGGAGAACAGCTTGCCCTCGCCACAGCGGGGGCAGCGGCCATGCAGGCCGGCCGAGATCGGATCGATTGGTGGCCAGATCGCCTTGTCGTCGCTCATGGGGTCATCCTAGGAGCATTTGCCGCAAAAGATAAGGCGGCCACGTCGCCGCAGCCGCCTTGTCTATTTCCTCGGCCCCATTTTCCTCGGGCCCATTTCCTCGGGCCAATGTCAGTGCGGTTCGATCATTGCGCCGTTCGATGCCCAGACATAGATCGAGGCAAACAGGAATAGCCACACCACGTCGACGAAATGCCAGTACCAGGCGGCGGCCTCGAAGCCGAAATGCTGCTTGGGCGTGAAGTCGCCCTTCATGGCGCGGATCAGGCAGACCAGCAGGAAGATAGTGCCGATGATGACGTGGAAACCATGGAAGCCGGTCGCCATGAAGAAGGTGGCGCCGTAGATCGAATCCCTGAAGCCGAACGGCGCATGCATGTACTCGTAGGCCTGCACCATGGTGAACAGCATGCCGAGGCCGACGGTCAGCACCAAGCCATTGATCAGCCCTTTGCGGTCGCCGTGGATGAGCGAGTGGTGCGCCCAGGTCACCGTGGTGCCCGACAGGAGCAAGATGACGGTGTTGTAAAGCGGCAGATGGAAAGGGTCGAGAACTTCGAGGCCCTTGGGCGGCCAGACGCCGCCGGTGAAGGCGGTACGGGCATACTGATGGACCTCGCCGGGGAACAGGCTGGCGTCGAAGAAGGCCCAGAACCAGGCGACGAAGAACATCACCTCGGAGGCGATGAACATGATCATGCCGTAGCGCAGATGCAGCGACACGACACGAGTGTGGTGTCCCTCATGCGCTTCCTTGATCGTATCAGACCACCAGGCGAACATCGTGTAGATGACGATCAGCAGGCCGATGAAGAACAACCATGGATTGGCGATGTTGAAACCGAAGATGGGGAAATCGCCGCCCTTGAGATATTGCATGTAACAGACGCCGCCGATCGCGGTCACCAGCGCCCCGACGGAGCCCAGGAAAGGCCATGGGCTCGGGTCGACGAGGTGGTAGTCATGTTGTGGTTTTGCGTGTGCGTCTGCCATATCAACCCCCGAGGCTTGCTTCGGTATCTGAACTCTTGTTGCGGCGGCCGTCGGCCGGCACCGATGATGCGACCGGCTTGGTCTTGTCGACCGGGAACATCGTATAGGACAGGGTAATCGTCCTCAAATCCTTCAGTTCCGGCGCGTTGACGATGTCGGGATCGACATAGAACACGACCGGCATGTCCAACGTCTCGCCCGGCTTCAGCGTCGTGTCGGTGAAGCAGAAACACTCGACCTTGTTGAAGTAAGGTCCGGCCAGTTCAGGCTGTACATTGAAGGTGGCGCGTCCGGTGATGGGCCGGCTGAATTTGTTGGTCGCGCTGAAATGCGCCTCGGCTGTTTCGCCGATCTTGATGGTGATCGAGCGGGCGACCGGCTGGAATTGCCAGGGAATGCCGACGGTGTTGGCATCGAAGCGGATGGTGATGTCACGGTCGAGCACCCGATCGGCATATTGCTGGGTCGCCCGTTTAACGGTGCCGCCGTAGCCTGTCGCCTGGCAGAACATCGCGTAGAGCGGCACTGCGGCATAGGCCATGCCGATCATGCCGCCGAAGAACGCGATGCAGACGCCGGCGACGACGCGGTTCGTATTCTTCTTCGTAGGATCGGTGACTGTTTGCCTGGTCATGTTCAGCTCACATCGAACCGGTGACGCTGTGACCAAATTTCACGATGGTCGCGACGTAGAATATGACGACCAGCGCCGCCAGCGCGAAGCCGATTGCGGCCGAGCGATTGCGGCGGGCCTTCTGCTGACGGTCGGTCAGCGTGACCAGTTCAAGCTTCTTTTCGGCCATGCTCATGCTCCACCGATGGTCAGCGCGCGCGCGACGACGCAATCGCCAAGGTAGGCGGCGAAGATGGCGAAGAGATAGAGCAGCGAATAGCCGAACAGGGCCTTGGCCGGCTTCATCGCCCGGTCGTCATCGGCCATTTGCAGCACCTTCCACGCATACCAGACGAAGCCGGCGCCGAGCAGCAATGCAACGACGCCATAGGCTGGCGTGGTGAAGCCGAGAACCCATGGCAGCACGCCAACCGGTGCGAGGACCAGCGCATAGGCAAAGATCTGGCGTCTGGTCGAAGCCTGGCCGGCGACATTCGGCATCATCGGAATGCCTGCCTTGGCATAGTCCTCCGACTTGAAGAGCGCGAGCGCCCAGAAATGCGGCGGCGTCCACAGGAAGATGATCAGGAACAGCACCAAGCTTTCGAGGCTGACCGATCCGGTTACCGCCGCCCAGCCGATGACCGGCGGAATGGCACCGGCAGCACCGCCGATGACAATGTTCTGTGGCGTCCAGCGCTTCAGCCACATCGTGTAGATGACGGCATAGAAAAAGATGGTGAAGGCCAGAAGCGATGCGGCCAACCAGTTGACCAGCACGCCGAGCGTCATCACCGACAGAACCGACAGCACCAGCCCGAAGCTCAATGCCTCGCCAGGCCGTATGCGGCCGGCCGGCACGGGACGGCCGGCGGTGCGCGTCATCACCGCATCGATGTCTGCGTCATACCACATGTTGAGCGCACCGGACGCGCCGGCACCAATGGCAATAGCCAGGATCGCGATCACCGCCAGCAGCGGATTGATGGTCACCGGGGCGGCGACCATGCCGACAAACGCTGTGAACACCACCAGCGACATGACGCGCGGCTTCAGCAGGGCGAAGAAATCGCCCGCCGTCGCTTCCGACATGCGGAAGCCCGGCTCGTCAATCAGTCTGTCTTCGGCAAGGGCCATGCGTACTTAGAGTCCATCATTCCGTTGGCCAAAACCGCCGGACGGCCGGCGGTTCCGTATTAAAGGAGGCAACCGCCTACTTGATCTTCGGCAGCTGTTCCCATTGGTGGAACGGCGGCGGCGAAGGCAGCTGCCATTCCAGCGTGGTCGCACCCTCACCCCAAGGATTGGCGCCGGCGACCCGCTTCTTCTGGAACGCCTCGAAGACGCCGAACAGGAAGATGACGACGCCGACAGCCGAGATGTACGAGCCGTAGGACGACACCATATTCCAGCCGGCGAAGGCATCGGGATAGTCGATATAGCGACGCGGCATTCCGGAGAGACCGAGGAAATGCTGCGGGAAAAAGACCAGGTTGACGCCGACGAAAGTGACCCAGAAGTGGGTGTTGGCGATCACCGGCGAATACATGTAGCCGGTCATCTTCGGGAACCAGTAGTACCAGCCGGCGAAGATGGCGAAGACCGCGCCCAGTGACAGCACGTAGTGGAAGTGCGCAACCACGAAATAGGTGTCGTGCAGCGGGCGGTCGAGGCCGGCATTGGCCAATTGCACGCCGGTGACGCCACCAACTGTGAACAGGAAGATGAAGCCGATCGCCCACAGCATCGGGGTCTTAAGCGAAATCGACCCGCCCCACATAGTGGCGATCCACGAGAAGATCTTCACGCCCGTCGGCACCGCGATGACCATGGTGGCGAAGACGAAATAGCGCTGGGTGTCGAGCGACAGGCCCGTCGTGTACATGTGGTGGGCCCAGACGATGAAGCCCACCGCGCCGATGGCAACCATCGCATAGGCCATGCCGAGATAGCCGAACACCGGCTTCCTTGAAAAGGTCGAGATGATATGGCTGATGATGCCGAAGCCCGGCAGGATCAGGATATAGACTTCTGGATGGCCGAAGAACCAGAACAGGTGCTGGAACAGGATCGGGTCGCCGCCGCCGTCCGGGGCGAAGAAGGTGGTGCCGAAATTGCGGTCGGTCAAAAGCATGGTGATGCCGCCGGCCAGCACCGGCAACGACAGCAGCAGCAGGAAGGCGGTGATCAACACCGACCACGCGAACAGCGGCATCTTGTGCATGGTCATGCCGGGCGCGCGCATGTTGAAGATGGTGGTGATGAAGTTGATGGCGCCAAGAATCGAGGAGGCGCCGGCGATGTGGATTGAAAGGATCGCCAGGTCCATGGCCGGTCCAGGCTGGCCCGATGTCGAGAGCGGCGGATAAAGCGTCCAGCCGCCACCGACGCCATAGGCGCCCGGCGCACTCGGGACGAAGGCCGAGATAATCAGCAGGATGAAAGCCGGCGGCAGCAGCCAGAACGAGACGTTGTTCATGCGCGGGAACGCCATGTCCGGCGCGCCGATCATGATCGGCACCATCCAGTTGGCAAAGCCGCCGATCAGCGCCGGCATCACCATGAAGAAGATCATGATCAGCGCATGCGCGGTGGTGAAGGCATTGTACATGCTCTTGCCGCCGTCGATGGCGGCGTCACCGTTCATGCCGTAGACCATCTGTGCCAGGCCAGTGAATATCTGGATGCCCGGCTCCTGCAATTCCATGCGCATGACGACCGATAAGGCGCCACCGATGCAGCCCGCCATGATCGCGAAGATCAGATAAAGCGTACCGATGTCCTTGTGGTTGGTCGAATACACCCACCGGACCCAGCCATGATACGGCTTGTGGTCGTGGTCGTCGTGAGCTGCAGCGTCTGCCATGGTCGGCTCCGTTCCCTGAATCTTTTCTGGTCGCGGCATCAGTTGCCGGCGGCCGCTACCTTGTTCGTGCCATCGACCTCGGCCATCAGCGCCTTGTTGGCGCCGGGAAGATCGGTCTTGGCTGCCGCCAGCCAGGTCTTGTATTGCGCATCGGAGACGACGCGAATGGCGATCGGCATGAAGGCGTGGTCCTTGCCGCAGAGTTCCGAGCACTGGCCGTAATAGAGGCCTTCCTTGTCGGCCTTGAACCACACCTCGTTGATGCGGCCCGGCACCGCGTCGGTCTTGATGCCGAAGGACGGCATGGCAAAGGCGTGAATCACGTCGGTCGCCGTCACCAGCACGCGGGTCATGGTGTTGACAGGCACCACCATCTCATTGTCGACGGCGAGCAGGCGCGGATAGGCGGCGCGATCTTCCTTGCCGGCAGCAGCCCTGTCGGCATCCTGAAGGATCGCGGAATTGAAGGAAAGCGTGTTGTCGACCTGGTATTCGTAATCCCAGTTCCACTGATTGCCCGTCGCCTTGACGGTCAGCTTGGCTTCTTCCGGCGGCGTGTATTGCGCGGTCAGCAGCTGGAACGAAGGAATGGCGAGACAGAGCAGGATGACGACGGGACCGACAGTCCAGATGACCTCGATCAGCGTGTTGTGGCTGGTGCGCGACGGGGTCGGGTTGACGCTCGCCCGGAATTTCAAAATGCAGTAGGCGATCAGAAAAAGCACCAAGGCGGTGATCACAATGATGAACGCGAACGAATAGTTTCCGAACCACTCGATCTGCCTCATAATATCGGTCGCCGGAGGCTGAAAACTGGTTTCCCAGGGTTGAGGCTGGGCTGCATGAGCGGATGCAGCGGCAAACAACGTGGCGGCGGCACTAGCTACGATTTTGGCGGTTGCCAGGAATTTTCTCATCGCCCTCGTCATCTCCCAGTTCCTCGCGATCGGACCGCAAGAATGCCGAATAATGCCGGGACGGGAATCCCGGACAATTCAAGGCTGGTTCAAACCATACTCTATTTGCCTCCGCAAGAAAGGAGCGGCGGAACCCGTGCGGCATTTTTGCGCGCAAGCGCGGCTGTAGCTTCGTGCGGTGACCGCTCGTCGCGAATCACCGGAGCGGCATCCCGGCAGAATGAGCCGCGCGGCGCGCGAAACCGTCGCAATTAGGGCGAAATTGGCACGGAAAAGCGCATTGTCGCCTATGTCGGGGCAGACCGCGGGGGTCTCGTCCTTTACTTGGGTTTAGTGCGGCTTAAAGTGCCGTGATTCGCAATGGAGCCGTCATGAACGCGTGGCTTTCGAGAACCTTGGCGGAGGTCATCCTTGTTGCCGCCGCAATAGCCTTGTCAGGCGGCGGCCTGGCCAATGCCGCGCAGCCAAGCGGCACGGTGAAGTCGACGCATGGGGCGTGGTCGATCATCTGCGATACGCCGGCCGGTGCTACGTCCGAACAATGCGTGATGATGCAGAACGTCGTCGCCGAGGACCGCCCGGAAATGGGTCTTTCCGTTGTCGTGCTGCGTACAGCCGACAACAAGGCCGAAATCCTTCGTGTGCTGGCGCCGCTCGGCGTGCTGTTGCCCAACGGCCTCGGCCTCAATGTCGACGGCAAGGATATCGGCCGCGCCTATTTCGTGCGCTGTTTCCAGGACGGCTGCTATGCCGAGGTCATCCTGGAAAAGCCGCTGCTCGACACGCTGAAGACCGGTACGTCGGCGACCTTTATCGTCTTCCAGACGCCCGAAGAAGGCATCGGCATTCCCGTCGACCTCAAGGGTTTTGCCGACGGCTTCGCCGCCCTGCCTTGAACGCGGTCTTGTAGCACGATCCAGTGATTGTTGACCGGCCGCGGTCACGGCAAATCTCATTTCAGATTGTCTGTGCAGGCCTTCGCGCCTACATCGTGGGAAACAATCCTCCTGCGAATGGACCTGCCATGAACAGCCTGATCGGCCAATTCGACATTTCCGACGATCGCATCAAGCAGATCGTCGCCGAGACCATCAACGGCGCCGACGACGGCGAACTGTTTCTCGAATACAGCGAAAGCGAAGCGCTGATGTTCGACAATGGCAAGCTGAAGACCGCGAATTTCAACACCGACCAGGGTTTCGGCCTGCGCGCCGTCGCTGGCGAGGCCAGCGGCTACGCCCATTCCAGTGATCTCTCCGAAGCCTCGCTGCGGCGCGCCGCCGATGCCGTTTCGACGGTGAAGAGCGGCTATTCCGGCACGCTTGCCGCAGCGCCCGTCCGCACCAACCGCCATCTCTACGGCGACGGAAACCCGATCCCCTCGCCTTCCTTCGAGACCAAGGCCAAGTTGCTTCAGGAAATCGATGCATGGCTGCGGGCCGAAGATCCGCGCGTCAGGCAGGTGACGGCGTCGCTCGCCGCCTCCTGGCAGCATGTCGAGATCGTGCGCGCCGATGGCCAGATGGTCCGCGACATCCGCCCGCTGGTCAGGATCAACGTATCGGTGGTGGTCGGCGACGGCGACCGCCAGGAGAGCGGCTCCTACGGCATGGGAGGCCGCAAGGATTTTGGCGAATTCCTGGTCGAGGACAGCTGGCGGCACGCGGCCAAGGAGGCACTGCGGCAGGCGCTCGTCAATCTCGAAGCGGTTCCAGCACCTGCCGGCACTTTCGACATCGTGCTGTCGAGCGGCTGGCCCGGCGTCATGTTGCACGAGGCCGTCGGCCACGGGCTGGAAGGCGATTTCAACCGCAAAAAGACGTCGGCCTTTGCCGGCCTGCTTGGCCAGCAGGTGGCGGCGAAAGGCGTCACCGTCGTTGACGACGGCACCATGCCCGAGCGGCGAGGTTCGCTGACCGTCGACGACGAAGGCACGCCTTCGGCCCATAACGTGCTGATCGATGATGGCAAGCTGGTCGGCTACATGCAGGACCGCCAGAATGCACGGCTGATGGGCATGAAGGCCACCGGCAACGGGCGGCGCCAAGGTTACGCGCATGAGCCGATGCCGCGCATGACCAACACCTACATGACGGCAGGCGACATGGAGCCGGAGGAAATCATAGCCTCGGTCAAGAACGGCATCTATGCCGTGTCGTTCGGTGGCGGCCAGGTCGACATCACTTCGGGCAAGTTCGTGTTCGGCTGCACCGAGGCCTACATGATCGAGAACGGCAAGGTGACGCAACCGATCAAGGGCGCCATGCTGATCGGCAATGGGCCGGATGCCATGCATCGGGTTTCGATGGTCGGCAACGACATGAAGCTCGACACCGGCATCGGCATGTGCGGCAAGGCCGGACAGGGCGTGCCGGTCGGCGTCGGCCAGCCGCATCTCAGGATGAACCAGATGACGGTCGGCGGCACCAGGGTTTGATGCGGCTGCCGCCTTCCGGTAACATCGCCTTCCAAATGATGTTTCCGGATGCCGGTGTCTTCGACCATGTCCAAAGCCAAAATCGTCATCCTGACAGGCGCCGGCATTTCGGCGGAATCGGGCGTCGCCACGTTCCGGGATCCCGACGGGGTCTGGGCGAAATACGACCTGCAGGACGTGGCCACGCCGCAAGGTTTTGCGCGCGACCCCGTAAAGGTGCAGGATTTCTACAATATGCGCCGGCGGCAGATGGGCAGCGTCGAGCCGAATGCGGCGCACGCCGCGCTGGCCAAGCTCGAGCAGAAATTCCCAGGCGACGTCCTCGTCGTCACGCAGAATATCGACGACCTGCATGAGCGCGCCGGTTCGCGCAAACTGATCCATATGCATGGAGAACTGGGCCATGCCCTTTGCCTGAGCTGCGGGCAAAGCAGCACCTGGGCCGACGACATCGCTGCCCATTCGGCCTGTCCAGCGTGTGGCGCAAAAGGTCAATTGAGGCCTGACGTGGTCTGGTTCGGCGAAATGCCTTACCGCATGGAGGAGGTCGGCGAGGCGCTGACGCGCTGCGACCTATTCGTGGCCATCGGCACCAGCGGGAGTGTCTACCCGGCAGCAGGTTTCGTGGAGGAGGCACGCGCGGCCGGAGCCGTAACAGCCGAACTCAATCTGAAATGCGCCGGCTGGGCCTCCCGTTTCGACGAGCAGATGGAAGGGCCGGCGACACAAGTGGTGCCCGCCTTCGTCGAGCGCGTCCTTTCAGGCGCAGGCTAGCACCGTCTGGCTATGCAGCCTTGAATTCAGCGCGCGATCAGCATCTTTGTTATGTCGGGAGAGGAAACTGTGATCGCTGCCGGAGAAAAGCTAGAAGTCACCAGTTCGACCGACGATCAAGTCGCACTGCCTGTTCCAGTCTTGCCTTTAACACGGCCATAGGACGTATTTGGATCCCTGCCCCACATAGGCAAGCCGAAGACGTTGGAAGAGATGGAGGCGGGTGTGCCCGCCGCAGCTCGAACTGCCCTAAAGCCATGATGCCGCTGTTTTCGGCAGGCGATGGTCGGGATCGATGATTTCAAGATCCGGAGCATCGTTTTCGTTCCAGCGCCACAGCGCGACGCATGTGCCGCCAGGCGACATGAAGGACGGGTAGATCACGCCGTGCAGCCCGTCGCCAAGCAAGCGGTCTCTCAGTTGGTGCGTCTCGGGCACAAAGCCTCCATCCACGATGTCACGCCATTCGCACCGGTGAATGTCGGCCGTTACACCGAGCTTCGACAGCGTATCAGCCTCTGTCAGGTCGGCCAGCCGGGCGCCTGACAGTTTCAATTGTGCAATCAGCGCCGGGTGCTGGACAAAACCCTGATTGTACTCGGCCCAAGCCGTGGACAGTTCCCGGGCGGCGTAGATCGCCGGCGTGCCAATCGGATTCCAGCGGCCGCCGAAGCGGGCCGCGCCCTCACCGGAAAGCGGCAGATGGGCCCAGCGCGGCACAAAAGCGCGCCATAGAGTCAGCCTGGGTTCAGGCATAGATGCCGGAGCGGACTGCCTCCAGATAGGCAAGCACCTTGTCAGTCTTGCCTTCGCGAACGAGATCGTAGGCGGTCTTTCCCGCCCAGCCGGGGATCGGCTGATGTTTGAACCAGATCGCGGCACGCTGTTCATCACCGGCCATCTCGCCGGCCATCGCCAGGATGCGGACGATGGGACTCAATGCGGCGTCGACCTTGCGCGCACCGGACTTGGCGGCAAGCGTGTTGCGCGCGAGACCGGTCAGGCCGGCCAGTTCAGTCATATTGACCCCTAGCAGTGCGGCTACCCGCCTCGGCGAGAGAAACGGCGCCCGCTCCTCGCCGAAGCGCGATGCCGAATTTTCAAAGGCTGCGGTGCTCATGGCAATTTCCTAGCCCAGTTTGAACGACGTACACTCAAAATGTGCTTTTTTGGTGCGCATTTCAAGCCCTAGCTGCTAGCGCCTTCGTCTCGGCTTCTCCAACAGCGCGACGGCCTCGACATGCGGCGACCACAGGAACTGGTCGATCGGGATTACGCTCTTCAAGGCGTAACCGCCATCGAGGAGGATGCGAAGATCCCGCGCCAGCGTCACCGGATTGCAGGACACCGCGGCGACGAGCGGCACGTCGGAGCGCGCGATCTGCTTCGACTGGTCCTCGGCGCCGGCGCGGGGCGGGTCGAAGACTACGCCGTCAAAGGCATTCAACTCCTTGAATGTGAGCGGCCGCCGGAACAGGTCGCGACGTTCGCCGGTCACCCGCTTCAGGCCGCTGGCGAAACGGAAGGCCCGGTCAAGCGCCGAGAGTGCTGCCGCATCGCCTTCCACCGCATGAACCTCCGATCTTGAGGCCAGACGCAGTGCGAAGCTTCCGCAGCCGGCGAAGAGATCGGCGACCTTTTTGGCGCGCGCGAGATGCTGGCCGACAATGTCGGCCATCGCTTCTTCGGCGGCCTCGGTCGCCTGCAGGAAAGCGCCCGGCGGCACTGCGACAGCGACGCCACCAAACAGGACGACCGGTTTCTTTGGTTCGATAATGATCTCGCCGTCGACCGACAGCCTGGCTAGCCTCTCGGCAATGACAAAGTTCGAGGCGACGCGGCGCTGGTTCTCGCCGAGCTTACCGGAATCGTGAACCGCGACATCGAGGCCGGAACCGGTCACCGTCACCGCCATGTGGAACGATTTGGTCGTGGTGCAGATCAGTCCGGCAAGCATCCTCAAACGGTCGAGCGCAGCGACGATCTGCGGCAGCGAGATCGGGCATTCCTCGATGGAGATGATTTCGGACGACAGCGCGCGAACGAAGCCGAACTGCATTCCCGCCTCGCTCCGCCGGGCAGTGAAGACGACGCGGCGGCGCGTGTGCGGCGCGCACGGCACCAGCGGGCCGACATCGCAGGCGATGCCCTTGCTCTTCAGCGCATGCACGACCCTTTCGCGCTTCCATTGGTGATAGGCTTCAGTCTCGAGATGCTGGACGGCGCAGCCGCCGCATTCGCCGAAATGGCGGCACGGCGGATCGACTCGCAGCGGCGAGGCCTCAAGCACCGACATCAAGGTAGCGCGATCTTTCTCCCGCCCGGCGGTGACGACCTCTCCCGGCAGCGTAAACGGAATGAAAACCTCGCCGGTCTCGGTCTCGGCGATGCCGTCGCCCTGCGAGCCCAATTTTGCGATTGTGAAACGCGTGGTCATCGCTTCTCAATCCCGGCCCGCCCGATCTTGGCAGGCTTGGTCGCGACGGCCTTGATGCCGCCGAGCAGGAACTCGCGGTTGCCGTCGCCGCCCTCTATCGGCGACAGATGAAGTCCCAACGAGCGCCAGCCGGGAATGGCATCGAGCCAGTCCTGCATCAGGCCGGCAATGCGCGCCGCATCATAGGGGTCCTTCAGCAGGCCGCCCTTGCCGATCGCCTCGCGGCCGGCCTCGAATTGCGGCTTGACCAGAAACACGGCTTTTGCGCCGTTCCTGGCCAAGGCAAGCGCCGGCGGCAGCGCCAGTTTCAGCGATATGAAGCTGACATCCGAGACGATGAAATCCGGCACACGGCCGCCGAGATCGGCGGCCGACAGTTCGCGCGCATTCAGGCCTTCAATCACCGTCACGCGCGGATCGCCGGCAATGTCGGAGTGGATCTGGCCGTGCCCGACATCGATCGCCGTGACATGCGCCGCGCCGCGTTCGAGAAGTACCTGCGTGAAGCCGCCGGTCGAGGCGCCGACATCGAGCGCTTCGCTACCGGTGGGGTTGAGGCCGAAATGGTCGAGACCAGCCTTCAGCTTCAGTGCGGCGCGCGAGACGTAACCTTGCGCCGGATCGTCAACGACGATGTTGCACTCAGGCAGAACGGCCTGGCCCGGCTTGTGGGCGACGATGCCGTCGACCGTCACGGTGCCGCGCGCCACCGCATCGCGAGCACGCGAGCGGCTGGCAAACAGGCCGCGCTGGACGAGTAATTCGTCGAGCCGCTGGCGAATGCTGGCTGGCGGAAGGGAAGTCATCGGCCTTCATGGCGAATGCCAACGATGATGGCAAGGATATTGGCGATGAGACTAGGCATAGTTGGAAAAGCGGGTGAACTCATCAGCCGCTCCGCTGTTTGTCGAACCTCGCACGACACCCGACGCAATGCTAAGAAGAGATGCCGTTTAGCCGTCGAAACGTGGAGGAGGAACATGCTGACGGGAACCTGCCACTGCGGCGCAGCCCACTGGACCCTGGAGGGCGATCCCGGTTCGATCACTGCCTGCAACTGTACGCTTTGCCGTCGCTACGGCACGCTCTGGGCGTATGACTATGTCGACGAACGCATCCGCCTTGCGGGGCCCGTGAGTGCCTATACGCGCGTTGGAAGGGCTCACCCTTCGCTTGAGATTCTCTTCTGTCCAACGTGCGCTTGCGTCCTGGCCTGGCGCGGATTGCGTGCCGATACCGCCGGTCGCCACCGCATCGCCGTCAATATGAGGCTTGCGCCGCCGGAGGCTGTCGCCGACCTCCCGATCGATCATTTCGACGGTCTCGACACATTCGAGGATTTGCCGAGGGATGGTCGCTGTGTGCGGGATATGTGGTTCTAGTTTCTAGAATATGGTCCGCGAAACCCGCCGTTCAACGGCCGGCGTCAGACCGTCGCTGCTGTCGCCGGACACCTGCGGGCGCGGCCGGTCAACGGAAATGGACGCCTTCGGCAAGGTATCTGGCACGACGACGAATTGCGGCGCCTCCTTGTAGGAGAAGCCGCCACGGATTTGGCCGATCTTGCCGGCGACGATGCCCATCACCGCCTCTTCGAGTTTGCGGTCGTAGCGCGTTTCGGCCACGGCCGACGCGGCGAAGATGGCCGTTAGCGCGATGCCGCCCAAAAGCGATCTCATTGGTCTTCTTTCCCCTGCCGGTCGCTTTCTAGCAGGGCGGCGTTGAAAAACGGCCAAAGGACACGGTAAGCAAATCGCCAAATGGCAGCGTAAACAGTATCTTACGACTGTTCGCCGGTAATTTGATTCAAGCAGTTGAGATTTTGATTCAGACTGGCATTTGCAGCCAAGCAGAATCTTTTGGCGTTGCAGAAACGCGGAAACAACTAGGCGCGCTGGGCCTGCGCGGTATGCCCCAACGCCACGAACACTGTGCGCACGATGCCGGCGCTGTCCAGCCCGGCATCGGCATACATCTTTTCCGGCTTGGCATGGTCGACGAAAGTGTCGGGCAGCACCAGCGGGCGCACCTTCAGGCCGCTCTCCAGCAGCCCTTCGTGGGCCAGGAACTGCAGCACATGGCTGGCGAAGCCGCCGACCGCGCCCTCTTCCACCGTCACCAGTATCTCGTGCGAACGGGCCAGCCGCCGGATCAGATCCTCGTCGAGCGGCTTGGCAAAACGGGCATCGGCGACCGTGGTCGAAAGCCCCGCCGCGCCAAGCTCCTCGGCCGCGGCCAGGCAATCCTGCAGCCTGGTGCCGAAGGAAAGCAGCGCAACCTTGGTGCCTTCCCTGACGATCCGGCCCTTGCCGATCTCCAATACCGAGCCGCGCTGCGGCATCTCGACGCCAACGCCGTTGCCGCGCGGATAGCGGAAGGCGATCGGGCCGTCATCGTAGCTTGCAGCGGTGCGTACCATGTGGCGCAGCTCGGCCTCATCGGCCGCCGCCATGACGACGAAACCGGGCAGCGTCGCCAGGAAGGTGGTGTCGAAAGCGCCGCAATGGGTGGCACCATCGGCGCCGACGAAGCCGGCGCGGTCGATCGGAAAGCGCACCGGCAATTTCTGGATCGCCACGTCGTGGACGACCTGGTCGTAGGCGCGCTGCAGGAAGGTCGAGTAGATCGCCGCAAAAGGCTTGAAGCCTTCCGTGGCAAGGCCGGCGGCGAAGGTCACCGCATGCTGCTCGGCAATGCCGACGTCGAAGGTCCTCGCCGGAAACGCTTCGCCGAAGAGGTCAAGCCCGGTGCCGTTCGGCATGGCGGCGGTGATGGCGACGATGCGGTCGTCCTCTCGGGCCTCCTGGATCAGACTGTCGGCAAACACCTTGGTGTAGCTCGGCGCGTTGGCGGGCGCCTTGGCCTGGGCGCCGGTAATGACGTCGAATTTGTTGACGCCGTGATATTTGTCGGCGGCCGCCTCGGCCGGGGCGTAGCCCTTGCCCTTCTGGGTCACGACGTGGATCAGCACCGGGCCGTCGGCATTGTCGCGGACGTTCTTCAGCACCGGGATCAGGTGCTCGAGGTTGTGGCCGTCGATTGGGCCGATGTGGTAGAAACCCATTTCCTCGAACAGCGTGCCGCCGGTGACGTAGCCGCGCGCGTGCTCGACCGCCCGCTTGATGGCGCGATCGGCGCGCTCGCCGAGATAGGACGTCAGCTTCTTGCCGAAATCGCGCAACCCCAGATAGGTCTTGCCAGACGCCAGACGGGCCAGATAGGCGCTCATTGCGCCGGTCGGTGGAGCGATCGACATATCGTTGTCGTTCAAGATGACGATTAGCCGGGCATCGAGTGCGCCGGCATTGTTCATCGCCTCATAAGCCATGCCGGCCGACATGGCGCCGTCGCCGATGACGGCAATGACATTGTTGCGGCCATCGGACAGATCGCGCGCCATCGCCATGCCGAGGCCGGCTGAAATCGAGGTCGAGGAGTGGGCTGCGCCGAACGGATCGTATTCGCTCTCGACGCGACGGGTGAAACCGGACAGCCCCCCCTCCTGCCGCAGCGTGCGGATGCGGTCGCGGCGGCCGGTCAGGATCTTGTGCGGATAGGCCTGGTGGCCGACGTCCCAGATCAGCCGATCGTCCGGCGTGTTGAAGACGTAGTGCAGCGCGACGGTCAACTCGACCACGCCAAGGCCGGCGCCGAGATGCCCGCCGGTGTGGGAGACGACGTCGATCAGTTCGGCGCGAAGCTCGGAAGCCAGCTGCGGCAGGTCGCCTTCGGCAAGCGTGCGCAAATCGGCTGGGACGCGGACCTTGTCGAGAAGCGGCGTATCGGGCTTTGCGTTCACTGTTTGCGAGCCTGGTCAGATTTTCTGTTCATCGTGAAATATGCCGCTGGCCGGCGAATGTAAATGTGGCGGTAACGCGCATCAGCTTTCGGGCAGCGGGATGAACTCTTGCTCGTCTCCGGGAATGATATCGAAGCGGCCCGTCTTCCATTCTTCTTTCGCCTGTTCGATGCGTTCCTTTGAGGACGATACGAAATTCCACCAGATATAACGTTTCGAACCGAGCGAAGCGCCGCCAAACAGCATGAAATGGGCGCCGCTCTCCGATAAAACAACGATCTCATCGCCGGGCCGGAAAACCAGCAGCCGCTCGGCCGGGAAGCGGTCACCGGATATCGAAACCTCGCCTTCCAGCGTATAGATGGCGCGCTCCTCGGCATCGGCCGGGATCTTCACGCTGGCACCCGGCGCCAGCCTGAGATCGGCGTACAGTGTGTCCGAAGCGGTCGCGACCGGGGAGCGCATTCCGGAAAACGCACCGATGACGATATGGCCGCTGACCCCCTCGGCATCGATTTCGGGCAGGCGCAGCGCCGCGGTGTTTTCGAAGATCGGCGCGACCTCCTCCTTGCCGTCCGGCAGCGCCAACCATGTCTGCAGGCCGGAAACCGACATCGGCGCGCCGCGCAGTTCTTCTGGCGTGCGCTCCGAATGGACGATGCCGCGGCCGGCGGTCATCAGATTCACGTCGCCGGGCTGGATCACCATCTCGGTGCCGAGCGAATCACGGTGCCTGATCTTGCCGTCGAACAGGTAAGTCACCGTCGACAGTCCGATATGCGGATGCGGACGGACGTCGAGCGCCTGGCCGGCCCGAAGAACTGCCGGACCCATACGATCGAAGAAGATGAAAGGTCCGACCAGCCGGCGCCTGGCCGTCGGCAAGGCGCGGCGAACCTGAAATCCGCCAATATCCTTGGCGTTCGGAATGACCATCAGCTCGATCTGATCGCTGGCGAAGGCATCGCCCATCTGCGGATCGTTTCCGGGAAAGAAGCTCACGCGGTCCCCTCAGGCGAAGCGAAGTGCAGATTTGGCCTTCGCCTTGGCCGCCACCTCTTCGCGATTGCGCGGATGCTGCGTCGTCTCGAGGCTGTCGAGCAATTCGCGCGCCGAGGCGGCAATGGCCTCGACGGCATGGTCGAACGCATGCTGGTTCTGTTTTGACGGTCGCGTCGTTCCGCTCAGCTTGCGGACAAACTGAAGTGCGGCATCGCGGACCTCGTCATTGGTTGCCGGCGGATCGAAATTGAACAGGGTTTTGATGTTTCTGCACATCGTTCGCAATCTCCTCTCGTCCTGGAGCCGTTTCAAACGGGATGAGTTTTATCCTCAATCATGGTGATGTCCAAAGCCGGCAAGCACAATCGTCGTTCGAGGCCGCCTCAATCCGCGTCCAACGGCTCTGTCCCCACCGGCTTGCCGTCACGCGACAGCCTGATTTTCTCGACCTTGTCCTCGGCCGCCTTCAACAGCCGGTCGCAATGCGCCTTCAGCGCCTCGCCGCGCTCGTAGATGCGGATCGACTGGTCGAGCGGCACGTCGCCGCGCTCCAGATCGTCGACGATCCTCTCTAGCGCGTCGAGCGCCTGCTCGAAGCTCATCGCCTTGACGTCCTCGTTGATCTCACCAGCCATCGTCTATCCCTTCATCAGTCGCCCGACATGGGCGGCGACTGAAAATGCCAATCCCTGCAGATCGTAGCCGCCCTCGAGCAGGCTGACGACCCGATTGCCGCTAAGGCGCCCGGCGCGTTCGAGCAACTGACCGGTCGCCCAGTCGAAATCATCCTCGGTCAGGTTGATCTCGGCCAGCGGATCGCGGTGGTGGGCGTCGAAACCGGCGGAGATGATGATAAGATCGGGCGCAAAATTGTCGAGCGCCGGCAGGATGCGCGACAGAAAGGCGTCGCGGAAAACATCGCTGCCGCTCTGCGGCGCCAGCGGCGCGTTGACGATGTTGCCGGCGCCGGTTTCGCTCACGGCCCCGGTGCCGGGGTAAAGCGGCATCTGGTGCGTCGAGCAATAGAGCACCGACGGATCGTCCCAGAAGATGTCCTGCGTGCCGTTGCCATGATGCACATCCCAGTCGACGACGGCAACGCGGTCGGCGCCATGGTTCTTCTGCGCGTAGCGTGCGGCGATCGCCGCGGTGTTGAACAGGCAAAAACCCATGGAGGTGGTCTTTTCGGCATGATGGCCAGGCGGCCGTGCGGCGACGAAGACATTGTCGGCACGGCCGGTGAAGACGTCGTCAACAGCAGCGTTGGCAGCCCCGATCGCAGTCACGGCCGCCTGCCAGCTCTTTGGGCTGGCGGTGGTATCGGCGTCGATACGGGCGATGCCGGTGTCCGGTATCGCTGTGCGGACACGTTCGACGAATTCGGGCGGATGCGCGTAAAGGATGGTTGCCTCGTCGCCTTCCGGCGCCTGGACGCGATCGAGCGCCGCGAAGGCCTCGTCGTCAAGCACACGCTCTATGGCGCGCAAACGGTCCGGCCGCTCCGGGTGACCGGGCGGGGTTATGTGTTCGAGGAAAATCGGATGGGTGTAAAGTCTCGTGACCATGCCCCGATATAGGCGCGCCTCGACGCTTTGGCCATGTTTTAGCGTCTCGCTGGTGTGATGTTCAACAGGGTTTAAGCGGGCGGGGCCGGCTGGTTCCAGCGCGAGCCGCCAGATTGCTGGAAAGAACAACCTCAGGCCGGTGACTGGTCAATCTCGGGGTGCATCGACGATAGTCGATCAGGCTGGTGCAGCCTGCCGGTGAGATTGAGCAGCCCTTCCAGAAGAACCTTGAACGCCTTCACTGCCTTCTTCGACGTCGCTTCGGGATCGTTCGAATTTGCGATCCACTGCGCCGCATGCAACGAGGCGCCGCTGACCAGCCTTGCCGCGGCTTCGGGATCGACGGCAAGAATGGTCCCCTCGTCGCTCAGTCTTTGCAGGCTCTCCGTCATCGAGCGGATGCATGTGCTCTGGCTTGGCCATTGCGATGGATCGCCGAGCACCGCCGGGCCGTCGCGAAGCACAATACGCTGGATCTCCGGCTCCAGCGCCATCTCAATATAGGCGGTGCATTCGTCGACAAAGCCCTGCCAGAGATTGTCCGGCTTGGCCGAAACGACCTTCAGCCGGGCCGACATTTCGGCGTCGATCTCGGCGATGACCGCCTGGAGAAGGCCCTTCTTGTCGCCGAAGTGATGATAGAGCGCACCGCGCGTCAGCCCGGCCGATGCCGTGAAATCATCCATCGAGGCTTCGGCATAGCCGAGCGTCCCGAAGGCCTGGCGTGCCGCGGCAATCAGCTTGGCGCGGGTCTCGGCAATCATCTCCTTGCGTGGTCTGTGCATGCTCTGGCCCTATTAACATACGCTTCGTACGCCAATTGACATACGCGGCGTATGATCTATTTAAACTCATACGTTACGTATGTAATCGTCGAACCGTTCGTTGTCGAGGAGCCAGACCATGCAAAATCCCTATACCCAGATCTTTCGCGCGCCTGGCGCCATAGGCTTCGCCGCAGCCGGGTTCGTTGCCCGGCTGCCGATGGCCATGGCTCCGATCGGGATCGTTGCGATGCTGTCACAGACTGATGGCGAATACTGGCTGGCCGGCGCTGTCTCCGCGACATATGCGCTTGCCAACGCTTTCGTCGCGCCACAGGTATCGCGACTGGTGGATCGCCTCGGCCAGACGCGGATTGTGGTGCCGACCACCGTGATTTCCACGCTCGCTTTCGCGATCCTGATTGCGGCGGCCAATCAGCATTGGCCGATATGGACGCTGTTCGTGTCGTCGCTGCTGGCTGCTGTCATGCCCAGCATCCCGGCAATGGTGCGCGCGCGCTGGACTGAGATCTTCCGCAACCGTCCCGAGCTGAACACCGCGTTCGCCTTTGAATCGGCGGCGGACGAACTGGTCTACATCGCCGGGGCATCGCTGTCGGTGGGGCTGAGCGTCGCGCTTTTCCCGGAAGCGGGAGTGCTCGCGAGCACATTGTTCCTCGCCCTCGGTTCGACGGCTTTCATCCTGCAGCGTTCGACCGAACCGCGAGCCAGACCGGTGGAACATGGTTCGGGCGGTTCGGCAATCCGCCTGCGGCCTGTCCAGATCCTCACCTTGGCCCTGATCTTCATTGGCGCGACCTTTGCAACCACTGAGGTGAGCACGGTGGCGATCACCAAGGAGCTTGGCCAGCCGGGCGCCGCCAGCTTCGTTATCGGCGTCTACGCGCTCGGATCGTTCGTCGTCGGCATCATTATCGGCGCCCTGAACCTGAAAGTGCCGCTGCAAATTCAACTTGCCATCGCAATCGCCATCATTGCGCTTACCACGCTGCCGCTGCTCGTCGCCGACACCGTGCCGCTGCTGGCACTGGCCGTCTTCGTCAGCGGCGTGGCGATCTCGCCGACCTTCATCACGGCATTCGGTCTGATCGAGCGGCGCGTGCCCGAGGCGGTGCTGACCGAAGGCGTGACCTGGGTGATGACCGGCATTGGCATCGGCATGGCGCTCGGCTCATTCGCCGCCGGCTGGGTGGTGGACGCTTTCGGCGCGCAGAACGGATTCTGGGTATCGGTGGCGTCGGGCACAATCGCATTGGTCATCGTGCTTGCCGGCCAGCGCAGCCTTGCCGCGCCAGATTGCGACATTGCAGCCTGCGACGCTGCTGCGGTCGCTGCGGAATAGCTTCCGGTGCGTCCGGCCCGAGGCGGGGGCCGGACGCATACCAGCATCGTGAGAACGGTCTAAAGAATCTCGGTCTTGGCGATGTGGATGCCAAAACCTTCGAGGCCGACATAATGGCGCTCGCGCGAGGCGATCAGATTGATCGAGGAAATGCCGAGATCCTTGAGGATTTGCGCGCCGAGGCCGATCTCGCGCCATTCGTTCTCGCGCCGGCGCGCCTCTTCATGGTCCTCGCGGTCGCCGGCAGCCGGCCGCTTGCGCTCCTGATGGGCGACGCCGACCGACCCTTCGCGCAGATAGACGATGACGCCGCGCTTGCGCTCACCCATCGCCTTCATGATGGCGTCCAGCCTGTGGCTGGTGCCGAAGACGTCACTCACCACGTCCTCGGAATGAAGGCGCACCGGCACCTCGACGCCGTCGCGGATATCGCCGAAGACGACCGCCACGTGATGCATGGAATCCCAGGGCAGCGTATAGGTAAAGACCTGCGCCTTGCCGCCGGGCGTCTCGATGTCGGAACAGGCGACGCGTTCGACCAGCGTTTCCTTGCGTTGCCGGTAGGCGATGAGGTCGGCAACCGAGATCTGCTTCAACCCGTGCTTTTCGGCGAAGGCCTGCACCTGCGGGCCGCGCATCACGGTGCCGTCATCGTTGACCAGCTCGGAAATGACGCCGACCGGCGGCAGGCCGGCGAGCTTGCAAAGGTCGACAGCGGCTTCGGTATGGCCCGAACGCATCAGTACGCCGCCCTCGCGCGCGATCAGCGGAAAGATGTGGCCGGGGCGCACGAAATCGGACGCGCCGACATTGCCATTGGCGAGATTGCGCACCGTCAGCGTGCGGTCGTCCGCCGAAATGCCAGTCGTGGTGCCGTGCTTGAAGTCGACGCTGACGGTAAAGGCAGTGGTGTGGGCAGAATCATTGTCGGCCACCATCGGCGACAGGTTGAGCCGCTTGGCTTCCTCGCGCGGCATCGGCGTGCAGACGATGCCTGACGTGTTGCGGACGATGAACGCCATCTTTTCCGGCGTGCAATGGACGGCGGCGACGATCAGGTCGCCCTCGTTCTCGCGCCCGTCATCGTCCATGACGACGACGATCTCGCCGCGCTCGAAGGCGCGCAGGGCTTCAACGATCTTCTTCTGGTCGTAAGGCATAAGCGCTCGTTTCACTCGCAGGGGAGTAGGGGAATAGGGCAGTACGGCAGTAGGGAAAAGGAAAAAATTGGCTGCTTGGCGTGCACCAACATACTCCCCTACTCCCCTACTCCCCTCCCTGTCTGTCCCCGATGCCGCAGATAATGATCGGCAATGGCGCAGGCAACCATCGCCTCGCCGATCGGCACGGCGCGGATGCCGACGCATGGATCGTGCCGGCCCTTGGTCATGATCTCGACGTCGTTGCCGTCCTTGTCGATCGACTTTCGCGGCGTCAGGATCGACGAGGTCGGCTTGACGGCGAAACGCGCGACGATCGCCTGGCCGGTCGAGATGCCACCGAGGATGCCGCCGGCATTGTTGGACAGGAAGACCGGTTTGCCGTCATTGCCCATGCGCATCTCGTCGGCATTCTCCTCGCCGGTGATGCGGGCGGCCTCGAAACCGTTGCCGATCTCGACGCCCTTGACGGCGTTGATAGACATCAGGCCGGAGGCGATGTCCTGGTCGAGCTTGGCATAGATCGGCGCGCCAAGCCCCGCCGGCACGCCGTCGGCGACGATCTCGATGACCGCACCGACCGAGGAGCCCGCCTTGCGGATACCGTCCAGATATTTGGTGAAGACGGCGACCGACGCCGGATCGGGAGTGAAGAACGGGTTTTCGGCGTCACCGACGAAATTCCAGTTCCAGTTGGCGCGATCGATCGATCTTTCGCCCATCGACACCAGCGCGCCGCGCACCACCATGCCTGGCACGATTTTGCGGGCAAGCGCCCCGGCCGCCACTCGCGCCGCAGTCTCACGCGCCGAGGAGCGACCGCCGCCGCGGTAATCGCGCAGGCCGTATTTGACCTCGTAAGTGTAGTCGGCATGGCCCGGCCGGAACTGGCGGGCGATGTCGCCATAGTCCTTGGAGCGCTGGTCGACATTCTCGATCAGCATCGACACCGGCGTGCCGGTGGTGATCATCGTCTCCCCGTCCTCATCGACAATAAAGCCGGACAGGACCTTGACCTCGTCAGGTTCGCGACGCTGGGTCACAAAACGTGACTGGCCGGGGCGACGCTTGTCGAGTTCGGCCTGGATCTCGTCGCGAGTGAAGCGGATGCCGGGCGGACAGCCATCGACGACGCAGCCCAGCGCCGGCCCGTGGCTTTCGCCCCAGGTGGTGACGCGGAAGAGATGGCCGAACGTGTTGTGCGACATGGAACCAGCCCTGCCGGCGTCGGAGCCGGCCTAGCGCATGACCTCGAAAATCGGCGCGATTTTCGGAAAGGATCATGCGCAAAAAAAATCAAAAGTGCTACAGCGTTCGTTGCGCGCCCAGGAGGACGCGGCGCTGCAGCTTGCCTTCTATTGGCGTTTTCCACAGTGGTCAAACTGTGATCCGGCGGATTTAGTTTTGACACATTCGATTGGTTTCTGCTCAGTTCCGTTCCGTTGGACCGAGCCGCTGTACCGGCAATGATTAAAGAGGACGATGATGCGTATCCTGATTGGCGCTGTTGCCGCCACGCTGTTGATTTCCACCGCCGCCTTCGCCGGCCAGACCGAAGGCCTGATCAAGAAGGTCGACAAGGACGCGCTGACGCTGACGCTGGACGACGGCAAGTCCTACAAGCTGAACGCCGAAACCGATCTCGATGCGCTGAAACCGGGCATGGACATCGTCCTCGCGTATGACGTGACGAATGGCGAGAACGTCGTCACCGACATGGAACTGCCGGACACCGGATCGACCGAGTAGAGTCTTTTGCGAAGCTTCTTACGCGATGCGTGGGGAGCCGCACAGATATCCAACGGGATTCATTCCGCGTGATAGCAGATGGTTTTCTAGCAGTGGGGCAGACCGATCGAGGCTGCTTGCGCATCGTTGCTCATGTCTTCCTTCTTCGGATCGTTTCCCGGCCAGTACACTCCTTTTATATATTTTCCCGCCAGGTACTTCCGCATTACAAATTCCCGATGCGGTAGAAAGACGAACTTCAAAGCATCCGATATTTCGTACTCACCATCCGTTGATTCGGTGGTGACGTGTTTGTTCTCGAAGGAAATTTGCCAACAGACCTCGCGTTTGAAGTCGTCGGTGAAGCCGCCGTTGCCCGTTCTGGAAAACTGATGGCAACCCGCGCAGGAGAGGGACTGAATCCGCTTTCGGATTTGTTCCGCTGTCAGAGTTCTCGTAGCACCACCTTCGATCTCACCAATGAGGTCGGGATGTCCTTCAGCGTCGAGTATTTTCGCGTAGTCGCCGAGTGAACGATCTTCAGCGTTCATTTCCGCCGCGAGCAGGTGCTCGGGCAGGCTTGGCAACAAATGGAAGCTGTTAATGTTGGGATCAAGCAGAGGACCAGGCGCAGAACCATCGGTGCGAATAGACTTTGCCACTAGCTCAACGAGCTTGTTCGTTGCTTCGGGGTCCGGGGAATTTTTGGAAAAAAGAGTGGGCTCAGGGGAACCTGTTGTACGCGTGGGAAGCAGGCGCATCGAAGGCTTGTCGAAACGGTACTCACGGAGCCCCCATTGTCCCCCATGTAGCTTCGAGTTCGTCCGGATCTGACCGCTGCTTGATTCCGACGCGCCGAGATGGTCGACATGCATGGCCGGAGGCAGCTGAAACGTCGTCGGACCGACCGCATCGCCGTCAACAACGCTGCCGTCCTCCGCGAGCGTTATTCCCTCCAGGAAAAACCTGCGCAGCCAAATCGCGACTTCCTCGTCCGAGAACCGCTTTTCCGAAAGGGATAGCCAGAACTTCTGGATTGCCATGCAGCGCTCCGGCTTCCCCCCATTGGGCATGACTGCCTCGAAGGCGATCAGCATCTCGCCGTGGATTCGATCGGGAGCAGCCGGATTTTCCCAATCCGGATGCTTTCCCGCTATGATGCGAAACTCGCCGCAATCGCCGCCAAGCGAATCACGCAGCAGATCGACCCGATTCACGGCGGCAATGATGATGAATGGAGTTTTGCCAACGCCGAACTCCTTGTAGGGATCCTTGTCCTTGAGCATCCCTTCGGCTCGCGAACAGTCGTAGGAAAACGGCGGGCCACCATTCGGCTGCTTCGGCCGCAGTTCTTCGCAGCCAGCAGCCGTTTTCCACCAGTTCCGGAACAGCTCGTTTCGGTCGGCGATCTTGCCCCCGCTCGACGCCACGAGTTGGTCCATCACGGCGGTGAAGGAAATTTTGTTCAGAAGGGCCGCCTTTCGCACGAAAAGCGACCGTCCCCACTCGATGGTGGGAGCGGCGCCAGCGTCGCGCCCAGGTGTCGCTTCAGTATTCGTCGAGCTTTTTCCCGCCAACTTGACACCCAAGCCACGCCGCTCCGGATGGTCTTGAAGCGGCGCCTTACCTTCGCCGGCATCGGGCGCACCTGCGGAAGACAACAACACCGCAAGCCCGACCAGCACTCCACGAACCGGCGCGAGCCGGACTGACCACAGTTGGCGAGAAAGTCGTCTCCAAGCAAAACCCAGACGACCAATATCGTTCATGCCGACCATCCCCTCAAAAAGCTTAATACCGTCTTGAGCCCCGATTAGCGGAAAGGAGATATGTTAAAACGTGAAGCCGATTTTGTCTTCTGGCGGTGTCACGTGAAATTTTCACGAAGCTTTCACGCTGACGATGTGAGTTAATCGCCCTTGCGGGTATTTGACGTTAGCGGTCTACTGCCCGTGCGTGAAGACGCTACCAAAGGAGGGAAGCATGCCGGGACCAGATATCGGTTCACCAGATCGAAAATACCCGCCGATTCAGTTCGGTAGACATGGCGACGAGACAGGTGCCATCTTCAAGGATTACGAGGCTGTCGGGAAGAAGTTGGTCGAATGGGCGCAGCAAGACAGAGACTCTTGGCCCACAACCATCGATGAGTTGCGGGAGGCGTTTAAGGACCTCCTGACGATACCGGACGTCTTCAAGACGCTCACGGTGGTACGGGGCGACGACCATATCGAAGGTAACTACGAGTTTCTCCTGCGGTTGCCACCGAAGGGCCAGGTAACGGAGTCGGAGCAGATCGTCAAAGCTAATGTTGAAGACGACGTCTATCCGCTTCCGGCGCTTTACAAGGATTTCGAGCCGGGCGGACGCGACGAGGACAAGCGCGTGATCACTCAGTTGCGCTTTTTCTATGCGCGGGTTGCCGACTATACGATGCGTGGCTGCCGGTGAGCGAAAAACGGTGGGTGGAACGCTAACCAGCCAGGTCGAGCAACCCGGTCGCCAGAATTCCTGAATGTAGCCTCTCCCGGTCCGCCATCAGGCGGATCGGGAGGCATTGCCAGAACCATTCGAGCGTGGCTTTCGGCGAAGCAGGACCGTCGCCATGCCAGTTGTCCGCGGTACGGCGGAAGAACGCTGCCGCCTCTTCAAGAGCCGCCTCTTTCAAGCCAAGCTCGGCCAGCGCCGCCGCTTTCAAGCCGCCGACAAAGAAGGTCGCATCCTCGGCAAGATCGGCTGCTTCCACCGCGCCCTCGCTGTTGCCGAAGAGAAAGCGAATACAGGCGTGGTAGGCCCAATGAACGGGTTCGGCGCCATATCCTACCCGCAGCGCCCTTTGTGCGATCTCGTCTGCGAGCGCCTTCTCGCCGCAATAGGCAAGGCCCTGCGCACATGAGATCAGCGTCCAAGGATCGTTGTCGTTCATTTTGAGCGTCAGCCCATAGCAATAGATCGCTTGCTCGTACTTTTCGTTCATAAGATAGGACCAGGCCAGAGTGAGCTTGGTCCGGCTATCCATCGGCGCGAGCTTGGAAGCCATGTTTGCAAGTTTGAGGGCCTCCTGTTCCCGCTTTCTATCCCGCATGAGGCCGGGGAAGATGAGATGTCTGCTGTTGAGGATCTGCGCCAGACTGGCATGAGCGGGCGCGAAATCGGGAGCATTCCGTATGATCGACCGGAATATCCCCTCGGACCGGCTCTCGTCGGCCGGACGCCACCGCGAAAGAAGCTCATTACCACGTAGCCAGCGGTCGTAGATGTCGAGATCCATATCGGCGAGGCCCGCCGTCGTGCTCAAACGCTCTGCCGAGATCTGAACATCGAGCGCTGCGGCCAGGTGCCGGACGATCTGCAGTCTGGCGCGATGCCAGTTGCCGATCTCGATCTCCGAGTTCTCGCTCCACATGTAGTGGCCGTCAGACCTGCGACGCAGCAGCACGGCGATGTGCAATTCACCGTCCTCGCCGGTTGCAGTGGCAAGCAAGTCATAGACCTTGCGGCCGCTTGGCGGGAGAGCATCGTCGGAGGCCGAATGCTCCCTCACCGACCAGTCCCGGAACCGTGTCATGGCTGCGATCAATTCGTGGCGGAAGCCATTGATACGGATGGCATGAACCGCCTCGTGCAAGAATGGATGAACCAGGATCAGTGGGGGTTCAGCGCGCGCCTGAGCGGCGATTCCTACACCGTCGAACAGCTGCGCTGCTGCCGGAACAGCGGGGGCGAGTTGCGGGACGTGGCTGGGAGGCGCGGGAAGAGGTTCCGCCGTCTTTATCTCCGCAACCAGCGCCTGGGTTTGCGGTGACGGCTCCATGTCATAGTCGGTGCCGAGCAATTCCCACAGGTCGTTGTAGATGCGAAGCGCTCCCGCCGTGTCGCCACGTGAGGCACGGCACTGCATGAGGATACGGCAGGCTTCCTCATGCGTCGGGTCCAGATTGTGGATGGCGGTGGCGAACCTCTCCCGCTTGGCATCGTTCTGCTCGCGCCGGGCCTGGTCCTGGAGGAGCTTAACGGCCCTGTCGTGGAGATATTCGCGCTGGACCGAGAGCCACATATCGAAGCTGGGATCAATGTCCCTCAAATTGACGAGAAAGCCCCCGAACAGCCGCTTCTGCGTGATCATCACTTCGGGCACGATATTCTGTTCGAGATCGGCGATGTGGGTCGCCGCGTCGCTTGATACATGGATCGGCTGCAACCAAACATTGTTCCGATCGCAGTCGAATATCTGTATTGGAAACTGCTTCGTGTCCTTCTTTATCCCACTGATTAGCTGACGCAGGGAGGTGCGCGCGGCTTCCTCACTGTTTTCGCCCCACAAAAGGCCGGCGAGGCGCTCCCGGCTTTCAATCATGTTCTTGCAAAATGCGAGGTAGGCAAAGAGCGCCTGTGCCTTACGGCTCTTGAAGGTGCAATTCACGGCGCCATGAGACATACGGAAGATGCCAAGCGTCTCAATACGGAAGCTTGGCGTTTCACTGCTCCGCGATGCTGCCCGGCTATATTGGTCCATGGGACTCTGATTACAGCAAACGCCTTACAGTACCGGAATGTTGAAGTTGATGCACCTACCCACGGAGTCGAATTGCAACACGTCGCCTGGGGGAATCTGCTGCAGGCCTGTGGCAAGAGCGCGGGCGACCGGAATGCCAATGCGATCGCGCGTCAGGTCCACGATAAAGGCCGTACAGTCAGCACGGAGGAGTGCCTGGCGCGTATAGTCGAGGAGGAGTAATTCGTCGCTGCCTTCTAAGGACGAACTCTTCGAGCCGACGGGAGCAGCTTTAAGCTTTGGATGATCGGGGGTGACCCGCTGGCTTCGCGCAATATAGGCGAGGTCATCCTGATTGAGCTTCTCGAAACCGTGCACCTGTTGCTTGGCTCGTACCAGATGATGTCCGATTTCCATCTGCACCATCTCTTTCGTTGCGGCGTGGACAGCATCGGCCATGTTTGGCCGTGCTGCGAAACCGCAAGCGAAATCGCTCCCGTCACGAGAAAACGAAAAGGCAGCGATGACCGGAATGTCAACAGCTGCGCGGATATCGACCCAGCCACACGTCCGGGTCGTCTTTCCCGACCGGTATCGGGAGAGCAGGTCCGGGAGTCCGCTATCCCGCAATACATCTTCGCCAATCGCATGCGCCACCTGGTCGCCGTGCCACCATCTCGCGACGGCATCGCGCTCGACTAGTTCCCATATTGCACGGTTTGCCGCCTCTATAAGGGTTCTTCCCGCCGCGACGCCGTTACCGAGCCTGTACGGCAAAACACCATTGCCGCTTGCGCGGCGGACGCAAAGTTCGCCCGGCAAAGCCACCGGTTCCGATGAGCCGACCTGATGCCCGGCTAGCCACAGGCGCTCGCCTCCGGTTTCGGTGACGCCGGCAAGATAGTGATCGAAGGCATCAATGCGCCGACCGGCCGTTTCGGCCCCAGGATTTCGGTCCTCCGGGTACTCGAGCTGGGAAAGATATTCGGCTGCTTCGCCGATGCAGGCTTCGAATGCCCGCTCGGAACGCCAATCGCAGCCCGCGACTCCGACAGGCTGAAAGTCGCGGAACTCCTCGCCGTGTTCATGGGGATGCGCTTGCGCCACATATATCGCGGCACCAGGTGCGTCCGGATGAGGCAGTCGAGTAATAAGACGAAGCTTCGTCGCCAACCGCGCGATCGCTATCCGATTTTCTCGTGATATCGGATCGAGCTCGTGTGGAGTTTCAAGCGAACCCGAAGCAACCGTGGCCACGTGCCCTCCATCGCTGAGCGCCCCAGCAGAATGCCCGTTGCAGGCTTGCCAACCATATCGGCCAACCGGGCGCCGGATAACCGGCTGCTTGCCTCGACAGACGATGTGGCATCTTCGCGCGTGCAGGTCTAATGCGCAACACGGGCGATCGGTGGGCGGTGCGGCCCGATTAGTCGTCCACAGGCAGCAAATCCCAGCCCGCGCAGCAGGTGGCGACATCGTGCAGGGCGGGCAGCAATTCCATCGGCACCCCAGCGGGGGTACGCAGAGCTGGGTAGGTGTCGCCGGCACCGTCGAGCACGAGATCGCGGAACCGTTTCCACGGAAAGTGGGCACCTGGATCGCTGCATCGATCAGGGTCCAGCAAGGCATGCGATGCGATGTGTTTCAAATTTGGGTACTTCGCCCAACAGTAGCGCACGATTTCAGCGGCAATCTCCACCTGCCAGTCCGAGAATGGCTCCACGACATCGCGGCTCCGCGAATTGACTATCTGGATTGCGAGGCTCCAGTCATCGACTTTGGCCTGGCCAGCGTTCACCGCAGGATACGACCGATGGTCTCGCACGTGGAGGGCGGCGCTTGCCTCCGGCACACAGGCCCATGCGAACTTGCCATGCGGCTCTTCGTCCGTGCCAGGAATCAGCCAATGCCAACTGGCCCTGTGCGCTTTCATGACGGACATGGCGCCCGCCGAACTTAGCCCTGCCGCCGCGTGGATGACCAGCGCCCTGATTCCTTCGATCGGATCGACCGCTCGACGGGACGTCGCATTATACCAGTGATCCCGTACGCCGGGATAATATTCCTCCGGAATTCTGAATGGTGCAGGTCGTCCCGACCTTGGCAAATCAAAGAGAAAAAATCTCGGATCGTTCATCGTCCGTTATCCCAGGGTCGAGACCACCTTTGTCTGCGCCACGCGTGAAGGCAGCGTGATTCCCCCGCTCGCAGCCGTCTGCCGCGCGTCGACTGCCAATCACGTGCTGCTCACGAGCAACTTACGACGACCCGGTTCAAATCGGTGCATATCCCGATCTGGAGGCGAACCCGATGTTCTCCCGATCCCTTGGTGAGGAGCGATGCCGTGGATGAACTCGTAAACATCATCGTGTTGTGGCCAACCGTCACTTTTGGCTACCGGAACCGCCGCAACACCCGAGGATCCGGCATGTCTCGCCGACCCAGACGATCGTGCTGCGTCCGGATTGGAACGCTCGCGAATCCGGCACGCCAGTGGGGAGATAGCAGATGAATGCTCAGTTCGAGTTTTGCCGGTCCATGACCCGCAACCACCAGCTGGCTGCGTCCCTGCGGCGTCCGGCAAGCTTGTCTTGGCCGATCAAGGTGTATGTTCTCGGCGGGTTCCGGCTTGAACGTGACGGTTCGGCACTGGACCTTGGCGCCAAGCCACCGACGCGGGCCCTCGACATTCTTCGTGCCTTGGCCATCTCCCAGGGCCAAGTCTGCCCGCTCGAAGGCCTGCAGGACTGGCTCTGGCCCGACCTTGACGGCGACCAGGCGAAGGCTGCCTGCGATCAGGCGCTCCACCGTCTGCGCAAATTGCTCGGCCAGACGGACCTGGTGATTCAGAGGGAGGGCAAGCTGCGCCTCGCCGCAGACAGGGTTTGGGTGGATTTGGCCGATTGGGAGGCGCGCCTCAAACGGGCTCTGGCCTCGAATGCCGTGACTGAACCGGAGCTGGAGCGGCTCTTCCTCCTGTTCCCGGGGCCTCTCTTTCTGCACGAGCGTATTGCCGCCTGGTGCTTGCCGGCCGCTGAACGCGTGCGCCGCGACGTGATCGAACTCGCGATCCGCATCGGCAAGCACTGCGAGGCTCGCAACGATCCTGGGAAAGCCCGGACTATCTATTTGCGGGCGCTCGATTTTTACCCCGACTCTGTGAGAATCTACAAGGCGCTCATTCAGGGCGACATCGCCCAAGACGATGTTGCTGGCGCGATCGAGGATTACTCCTGCTACGAGCGGACACTTCGCGCATCATGCGGTAGCACACCTTCGCCTGAGCTGCGTGCCCTCATCCAGTTGCTCTTCGCGCGCCTTGCGCGTGAGACCGGACCTGTTGGGCAATATGTCAGGGCCGGTCGAGAACGGTTTGTCCCGGTTCTCAGGCCAGCGACGATCCCGGCGTGATCAACTTCGCCTACGCGCCTCTGTCGCCGATTCAGCGCGAGATCGCATTCTGCTTCAATCTCTCGAAAGCTCACGACTAAAGCCACTCCAGGCGCCAGCCGTCCAGCCTGAGCAGGCGGTCCTGCGGCACTTCCATGCTGACCGCATCTTGTTCGGACATCCCCAGCACGAAGCGGAACAGCGCGCGCATGACGCCACCATGGGTCACGCAGACCGTCTGGCGATCGAGCGCGTCGAACCACGGCTTCACCCGTTCGAGCAGCATCTGATAGCTTTCGGCGCCCTCGCCGGGCGGCTGGAAATTCCATTTATCGAGGCGGCGGTGCCTGGTCGAACCGGGATCGTTCGCCTCGAGTTCGGCAAAGGTGAAACCCTGCCAGTCGCCAAAGCTCAATTCTACGAGTAGCGGCTCGGTACGATAGGCGTGCGGATCGAGCTTCATCGCCGCGCGCAGGCGCTCCATCGTCTCGCGCGTGCGCCGCATCGGGCTGGCGACAAAGTCGAAATCTTCGGGCTTGTCGATGAGTTCGGCCAGCCTACGCCCGTTGCGGCTAGCCTGCTCGCGGCCAAGCTCGTTGAGGTCGGTATCGGCCTGCCCCTGCAGCCGGGCCTCGGCGTTCCACGCCGTCTGGCCGTGGCGCACGATATAGACGAGCGGGTACATCAGGTCTTCCGGAAGAGGTCAGGCGGCGGCGTCAGTCCTTGACGGTAGAAATATCCGGCGCGTCGACCGCCTTCATGCCGACGACATGATAGCCGGAATCGACATGATGGATCTCGCCGGTGACACCGCGCGAAAGGTCGGACAGGAAATAGACGCCGGAATCGCCAACCTCCTCCTGCGTCACCGTCTGCTTCAACGGGGAATTGTATTCGTTCCACTTCAGGATGTAGCGGAAATCGCCGATGCCGGATGCGGCAAGCGTCTTGATCGGGCCGGCGGAGATCGCGTTGACACGGATCTTCTTGGCGCCGAGATCGACGGCCAGATAGCGCACGCTGGCTTCGAGTGCCGCCTTGGCGACACCCATGACGTTGTAGTGCGGCATCACCTTTTCCGCGCCGTAATAGGTCAGCGTCAGCAGCGAGCCGCCGTCGGTCATCAGCGCCTCGGCACGTTTGGCGATGGTGGTGAAGGAATAGACCGAAATATCCATGGTGCGCAGGAAATTGTCGCGCGTCGTCTCGACATAGCGGCCGGTCAGCTCGTCCTTGTCGGAAAAGGCGATGGCGTGGACGAGGAAATCGAGCTTGCCCCAATGGCTGTCGATATCGGCGAACACCGCATCAAGGCTGGCCGGGTCGGTCACGTCGCAATGGCCGGCGACATGCGCGCCCAGTTCCGCGGCAAGCGGCTCGACGCGTTTCTTGAACGCCTCGCCCTGATAGGTCAGCGCGATCTCGGCGCCATGGTCGACACAGGCCTTGGCGATGCCGTAAGCGATCGAGCGATTGTTGGCGATGCCAAGGATAAGGCCGCGCTTGCCGGCCATAAGGCCCCGTCCACCCGCCATGTCAGCGCTCTCCGCAAGGTTCTCTACTTTGTGGAGTGCCTATCGCACAGCCACAGTGCCCCTTCAAGCGTTCAAAGCGGACAGTTCGGGGGACAAAGCGGTTGCTCAGCAGTGCCGCGCGTCCTTTGGACGTGCAAAGGACGCTGTAGCGCTTTGACCTTGCGGTCGTGGGCCAGTGAAAAAATACGACACTTGGTGTCCGTGTGGCACGGCGGAAGATGACCCTTTGGCGGAAGTTTCGTTGGCCAGCGGCCGAAGTCACGCTCATGACCCCAAGCCGACTTCATGATTTGAGCTGTGGACGACCGGTTTGCGCCTAATCTAAGACATTCCGGAGACGCGGTCCTATCCCGGAAGCGGACGTTGCCAGTGAGCGCGCTGGAGACGTGATTGCGCCAAACGTGGACCGCACGCGCGCTCCTCCAGCCGACACTCCTGTTAGGCTAGAGGCACCCCATTCCTGTCGTTGCAGCGAACTGAAAGCCCGCGTTGATGATCACGACTGGATTGCGAACGGATAGCAGACGGGTGGGCTAGGAACCCATTATGCCGTTGCCAATGGGACTATTCTAAGCCTTAGTGCTCACGATGGAGCTTCGATAACATCCGAGAAAGCCGCGTGGCTCTCTCAGCGTGTTGCAGGACGTCCGATGACCACCAGGGAACGAGTTCAGACCGGGTCGCTTGCAGGGGAGCGCAGGCATGTGACCGCGCTGTACTATGACATTGTTGGTTCGACCACTCTGCTAAATCAGCTGGACCCCGAAGAATTCGGCGCTATGCAACGTTCGCTCCACAATGGAGCGGCTGCATTGATCAGCGACTACAATGGCTACCTCGAGCGGGTTCATGGCGACGGCGGCTGCGCCTATTTCGGCTTTCCCGAGTCCAGGGAAGATGCCGCCGAATGTGCGGTCGCGTCGGCAATCGAAATTGTCGAGTGGTGCGAGAAACTGGCGAGACAGTCCGAATCCAGCCTCAAGGTAAGGGTCGGCATCACCACAGGTGTGGTCGTCATCGCTGACGCTTCGAAAACGAACCTTCCGGGCGCCACCGAGATTATTGGCGTCGCGCCGGCACTGGCTGCGCGCATCCAGTCCGAAGCAGCGCCGAACAGTGTTGCTGTCGCAGAAGCCACCTATCGGCTTACCATGGGCGCGTTCGAATTCGAGGAGATCGGTCCAAGGCACCTGAAAGGATTTGGCGAACCGGTACTTTTGTGGCGGCCATTAACTCGCCGGCAGCAGTTCGACCGCTTCACAGCGTATCGGCGCGTTTCCGCGCCGCTAATCGGTCGCGAAGACGAGCTTGAATTGTGTGGCCGGCGTTGGGTTAGAGCCGCAAACGGCAATGGCCAGTTCATTCTTCTCCATGGCGACCCCGGGATCGGAAAATCCCGGCTGATCGCCGAGTTCCGCCGTGATCTTGCCGCTAAGGGTGTGCGGACCCTGGTGTTTCAATGTCAGCCGCGCGGCAATTCGGAACCGCTGCACCCGTTTCTAGAACCTCTCAGAAAGGCAATCGCAGACGCGACCGGCAACGCCGACCCGGATCGGGATGCGGTCACGCGCTACCTGCGGTCACATGGCTCGGAACTTGGCGCGTTGAATGCCGAGATCATCACATTCCTTGTCGCGGGCGAGACGGAGGGGGGCGCTGGCCAAGCCTGGCAGGTCGATCTCTCGAACGAGGAGATCAGGGCGCGTGTTGTCGAGGCCATGCTGTCACTTCTGACGTCGCCGTCCGTTCTTGGACCGCTCCTCCTGATAATCGAGGACGTTCACTGGGCAGACACGCTCACCAAAGCACTTGTCGCCAAGCTGAGCCGGTGGATCGAAACACGGCCGATTCTTGCCGCAGTAACGTCGCGCGAGGCTATCGCGCCGGACGGTTTCGGCGATCCAAACGTGCTTGCCGTCGCCTTGTCTGGCCTGACTGCTCAAGCTACCGCGGAGCTGCTCAGCACGATCTGGGAGGATTATTCGCCACCAGATGAACTGGTCGCCTTTATCTACGAGAAGAGCGATGGCGTGCCCCTGTTTGCCGAACAGCTGGCGCTTTGGATCCGTGAACGAGCGAAGGCTGGCTTGCCAGATCGGGCCGGATTGGAGGCGTTGCTTCGTGCGGATAGCATTCTGGATCTCCGGGATCTTCTCGCAGCCCGCCTCGCCAGCTTGGGGCCATTGAGACGTGTCGCCCAAATCGCAAGCGTCCTAGGGCGACAGTTCCGACGGAAACTGCTGGCTTGTGTGCTTGAACTTGGGCCTCTTGCCATACCTCTGGACGAAGCAATCGAAGGTCTTGTCCAAGCCGGGATTGTCCGTCGGAAGTCTGGCGGTATGGAAATTCGCTTCCGCCACGTGCTGATCCAGGAAGCGGCCTACGAAAGCCTCCTGAAATCCGAGCGGCAGGAAATCCACACAAGCGTTGTAAATCTCATTCAATCAGGTGTTGTTCCGCCGCTCTCCGACGAGACGATGGCATGGCATTTCGGGCAGGCCGGACAGCCTGTGCAGGCGGCGCGCCACGCTATTCAGGCGGCAGAGGCTTGCGATGTTCGGTCAGCAATGCAGGAGGCAGAAAACCTGCTGGATTTCGCTGAGAAACAACTCGCTCAGGCCGGCAGGAATGCCGAGTCGAATGAGCAGCTGCTTCGCCTCCTCACAGTTCGCGGGCCGGTCGTTGCAGCGCTTTTCGGTAGAGGCAGCAAGCAAGCGCGTGCGATCTATGAGCGCGGCGTATCGCTGTGCGCCACGGTTAAGGATCGGGATCGTGCAGAATGGTTCCCGCTTTACTGGGGTTGGTGGTTCACTGCGCCCGACTACCAGACACAGCGCGCAAGATCCGACATCCTCGTGCAGGACCTTGAAGGCTCTGCAGATCCTGAGGTCCGGCTTCAGTCGCTGCATTGCGCATGGGCGACCAACATTGATGCCGGGCTGCATTCGCACTGCCTAAAATGCGTCGAGCAGGGTCTCGTTCTTTACGACGAGGATCGCGCATGTTTCAACCGCGGCCGTTACGGAGGTCATGACGCCAAGGTCTGCGGCCTGGGCGAACGTGCGTTCTCCCTGTGGTTCGTAGGCGACGACAATGGGGCTTCCGAAAGTATAATCGCTGCCAAACGATGGGCCGAGCACATCAATCATCCGAACAGCATGTTGCATGCACTGGAGTTCGAGATCGAGCTGAAACGATATCGAAACGACCATCCCGGTGTGATTGCGGTCTCCGAAAGGATCGGAGAACTCGGGCGGGCAACGCCGGGTGTACTCGCCAAGGCGGCGCTGTTCCGTGCCTGGGCGCAGGGTATGAGCGGGGACGCGGCAGCTGGCGTAGTGGCATTCGAAACCGAGCTGACACGCTGGCGCGAGATCGCGACCTACGAGGGTGCCCCCGTTTTTGAGGGCATGCGTTCGGAGTTGTTAGAACGCGCTGGACGCAACGACGAGGCCTTGTCGATACTGGATAGCATCATCGCAGCTTCGACCAGCAGTGGGCAAGTGTTCTGGCTTGCTGAGTTGCTACGGCAGCGCGGTGTGCTCCGTCATACCCTTGGCGAATCGCAGGAGGCGGTGATGGCCGACCTTCGTCGAGCGCTCGAAGTCAGCACCGAACAGCGGGCCGCACCCCTGGCGTCACGCGTGCGGCTGGACCTCGATCGGCTCCGGCTGTGAAGTCCGACACCGGCTTTGCGCAGGCGCTTGCCATTCCTGCGAATGAGATCGGTCTTAGGCTCGACCGCGAACTCTCCGCCCTTGGCGATGCCCAGTGCACAGACTCCGCAGCCACCGAGAAGCTCGCCCGCGGGCTTTTCTCCGTCCGGAGACGTTTTGGCATAACGCGGATCGGATCGTTGACCCGCCTTGATCGCGCCGGCGTGGCGGTTGCTCAAGCCGTGCGGCCATTGTCGCTCTCCAACGCTGTCTCCCAGGGCAAGGGTGAAACCCTCATAGAGGCAGCGGCCGGGGCACTGATGGAAGCGCTCGAAGGATGGGCAGCGGAGCAGGTCTCGCATGAGCGCATCAGGATCGCAAGCGCGCGCGTTCTGGGAGAAGAGATTCGGGCCCTCTATGCCGGCTGCCGAGTCCATGACTTCGACGCCGGCTGGGATCAACTGCAACTCCAGTGGACCGACGGTTATGATATTTTCACCGGCCGGGTGCTGCCAGTTCCTCTCCCCCTGGTCGATACCATCTACACGCTTCCGTCCCCGCATCCCGTGGCGTTTCCCCGATCCACGCGCGGACTCGCCGCCGGGCAAACGCTAGTTTCCGCGATCACCCATGCAGCGCTAGAAATCATCGAGCGCGCGAGCATCGCAGGAGCCAAGCGGTATCCACGTTCCTTTCCGGAAATTCGTATCGACCCCGCCCGTATTGGCGGTCCGCGTTCGTCGCGAATTCTGGCAAGCCTCGCAGCCGCGGATCTCGTTGCCGGAATATGGCTCGTCCCAGGCGATCATGATTTGCCGGTCTTTCGCTGCGCCGTAATGGAATCGGAAGCGCATCAGGAGATTGCGCCGCTGCCGGGCGAGGGGTTTGCGTGCGACTTTACCCATGATGGCGCCTTGGCCAAGGCACTGATGGAGGCGGCACAGGCCCGGGTAACCGCGCTCGCCGGTGCCCGTGAAGATATTACACGTGCCGCTTATCCCGAGTGGTACGACCGAGTGGACCTGGACACGCGTCGACGCTCGTTCCGGGTGCCAGGGAACGCCACCACGCTTCCCGCCGATAGCGTCGGACCGACCTCAGGCGCCAGCAAGCTCGACGCCGTTCTCAAATCGCTAAGGCGCGCCGGAGCGCAGGCGGCCCTTGTCGTGCCGCTCCATAGCAGCACGGATCCCGATATCGAGATTGTCCGTCTCGTCGCCCCTCCGCTCAAAGACCTCATCAGAGGATAGGGATGGCGGACAAGCCGGTCATTTTCCTCGGACCGACACTGCCGCGTGCCCAAGCGGCAGCCATCCTCGACGCCGTTTATCTACCGCCCGCCGAACAGGGTTCGATCGTCCGCGCAATGAGAGCCTATCAACCGAAAGCGATAATCCTCATCGACGGTTCGTTCGGGAAGGTACCGGCAGTTCGTCACAAGGAAATCCTGTGGGCGTTGGGAAACGGAATTCCGGTGTTCGGGGCGGCAAGCATGGGCGCGCTCCGCGCCGCTGAACTGGCGGCGTTCGGCATGCAGGGCCATGGCTTCATCTACCGATGGTACGCGTTGACGCCGCTCGCCGACGACGATGAAGTCGCGGTAGCGATGTGTCCTACTGAACTCGGCGCGGCGGCCCTGAGCGAAGCGCTTATCAACATACGCCTTACGCTAAAGCGGGCATTGCGAGCAGGCATCATCAACGCCGTGGAAAGGCGATCTCTGGAAGTGCTGGCGCGGGACACGCACTTCGTCGATCGCAGCTATCCGAGGCTGCTCGCGGAGGCGCGATCTTCTCTGCCCAGCAAATCCGCAACGGCCCTGGATCGGCTTGCTGACTGGCTCCCCCGATCGGCGATCGACCGCAAACGCGAAGACGCAACCGGCTTGCTGGCGAAACTTGCATGCTGCCCTGAACTTCTGGCGCATGCGCCGATGACCCCGCCTTTCACCCTGACCGAAGCTTGGGCCTATGACCTCGGCGCGGCCGGGCTGTGGGACGACGACATTGGGTCTGTTCTTGCGGAACGGGATGGATTTTGATCTAACAGGAATACTTCAGACTGTCCTTTCAGGAGAGGGGTGGGACTGCCTGCATGGGCGCCAGTGCAAGATGGCAGTCGGGTATTGGATCCGCGGCTTCGCGCCTTGGAACACGCTTTCTTGTTTTTCCCCAACCTCCTTTCATTCAGGGTTACGAACGGCCCGAGATGATTTGGGTCTCCACGCCGCCTGACGCGATCGGCCCCGGGCCAGCCGACCGACGGATGTATGTGATCGACCCGTTGCTTGAAAAGCAGCCATACCAGTTTCCTTACCTGCCTCCTTACGCCGGTGCCCTCAGGCCGCCTGCGGTAGCCGGCCCAGACGGGCACTTCGACAACATTCCGCTGGGCACACCGGAGTTCGAGGCGGCGCATGCCTACGCTTGCGTGCGGCGGGTGCTCGACATCTGCGAGAGCTATGTGGGGCGCGAGATTCCCTGGTTCTTCGAACCGACCTATCCGCGTCTCGAGATTGTGCCGCGGCTGAACTGGGACAACGCCCAGTCGGGTTACGGCTTTCTGGAGATGGGGATCGATGAGGCCCGCGGAACCACGCAGCCCTTCGCGCTCAACTTCGATGCTGTTGCACACGAGATCGGGCATCTGGTGATTTTCGGCGTCATGGGAGTTCCCCGTTTCGATCCGCCGCATGAATACTTCGCCTACCACGAGGCAGTGGCCGATTTCATCGCGCTGATCTCGCTCCTGCACTTCGATACTGCGCTGGATTTGCTTTTGCGGCGCACGCGCGGCAACCTCCTGATCAACAACGAACTGGACCGCTTCGGCGAGCTCTCCGACGAAAAGCAGGTCCGACGGTTCAGCCACTCGCTGCGGATGAGCGACGTCAGCACGGAAGTGCATGACCTTTCCAAGCCCTTCGCGGGCGCACTCTTCGACATCCTTATCGAGATCTACCAGGTGCTGCTGTTCGAACGCGGGCTGTCCGATCTGGATCCGCGTGACTTTCGTGATCTCAGGAGTGAGCTTTCCGAAGAAGAGGTCGAAGACCTGCTTTCGGTTTCACTCGCCGCCAATGACGGCCGCCTCTTCGCATTGAAATCGGCATTGGAAGAAGCCCGCGACCTAGTGGGCGAGATCCTGGTGCGGTCGTGGGAAGAGCTTGATCCGCATGCACTGGACTATCGCGAAGCAGCCGAGGCGATGGTTGTTGCCTGCGAAAGCGGGCGTGCGCGCCGCTTCGCTGACAGCCTTGTCGACAACTTCGCCTGGCGCGAGATTTTTTGAAGGAGAAAGGGATGCCAAAGTCACCAACGCCGACAGGCAACCCACTTAAACCATCTGGCCCGGGCGGTGGGCCAGGTCGATCGCCAAACAATACTGGAGGGAGAAGCATTATGTCGTCCGATATTCCTGCGCCACCCAGCGCGCAAAACTATTCGCCGGATCAGATTACGCTCTATGGCGTCAGGTTGAATTTCGATAATGTGGGCAAAGTTAGTCACAGAACAGCGACTTTGCCGTTGAATGAAAACTTACTTCGCATGTCCATTGTCAAGAAACGCGATGACCTCGAGCCTATAATTCCAACCAAGGAGGTGATTGCTGTCGTCTATGGATATGCCTTTGAAGGTCAATGCTACCGCAATGACAAACCAAAACTACTCATTTTTCATCCAACGTCACGAGAAACCGCCGCGACAGGATGCGGATTTGATGACCTGGGATACGTCATGTGGGGAGTTACAAAGAAAACCCCGATCATGGAACTTGCCACAAGTACTGACTTCGCCGAAGAAATCATCTTGAATGCAAACCTTCCCGGCAACCGCAGCCCAAACACTTACGGGAACAGCTTCATGCTGGCACATCGCGGCGGCCGGCTAAGCCGCGGAGGGGGGAGCCAAAGTTAGTTCTTGGTATCTTCCTTGGCGGCTTCTTGCTTCGACTTCGAGGGTGGCGGTGGCGGGAAAGCTTTGTCATCAATATTGTATGTGCTGTCAGCCTCGACCTCCATATTCTCTTCGTGTACAAGCCAATCTTTCTCGTTCTTGCTCACATAGACATCGACACTGCCGACGTTATTGCCTTGGGTCGTAACGGCCACCTCACGTTTGGCATCACGGACTTTCAGGAAAAACTCCGTCGGCGGCGGCTCGGGAAATGGTAGTTTGTCTGTTATTCTCAAAAATTTATCACTAACCGTCACGGTGAAATATATCGATTCCACGCCTGCCATTGATCCCTCCTGCAGAAGGCCGTGCTCAAATTCGGTGCGAAGCAGTACAGTGCAACCAGTTCGGCTCGTTGTAAAGGCAGTGACTACGGCCTTACCTTTCGGGCACAGAACCCACACGGACAAACTCGACCCCGGTGATCGCCATCGCAGGTCGCCTCTCCACGATTGCCAGGATGGAGCGGATAGTTGTGCTCGATCAGGGACGCATCGTGGAAGAAGGCGGGCCGGACGAACTGGTGGGACAGGATGGCCCTGTTTGCCCGTCTGTGGAAACACCAAACCGGTGGCTTTATTCCTTACGAGATAAGCTAACCTACCCCTGTTGCAGGAGCCGACAAAGCTCCAGAGATTTGCGACGGAAATTGGGATTCCCGTTCTGCAGTCGCGAGCGCTCCGATCTACGCTCACGGCGCTTCGTGGCTTGAACGTCGCTCTCATCTATGAAGCTCCATAAGCTGCCCTTCCGCTCGCGGCTCCAAACGCGACGTCTGAGCAGTAGTTCGGCGACAACGCTCCTGGCCCAATCAAGACGTTCGGTGTATAGCAGAAGCGTCCGCAAGTCCGCTTTTCCACACGGCATCAAGCGCCGGCCTTTTCGATCGTCAGCCCTTTCGCCGGCGCATCAGCGCCTCGAGCTCGGCGTCGCCGCCTTCCGGCAGCATCAGCCGCACGTGCGCGTAGAGGTCGCCGTGACCGCCGGCCTTTTCCGGCAGGCCCCTGCCCTTCAGCCGCAGAACCTTGTCCGAGCTCGACCAAGGGGGGACGTTGACCGCAATCCTGCCGGTCGGGGTTTCGACCGCCACCTTGGCGCCGTGCACCGCATCGGCCAGTTCCACCGGCAGGTCGACATGCAGGTCGCGCCCCTCGACGCGGTAGCGCGGGTGCCGGCGGAAACGGATTTTAACCAGCGCATCGCCCGGCTGGCCCGGTCCTTGCTCACCCTGGCCTTTCAGGCGGATGGTCTGGCCGTCCTCGACATAGGCCGGCAACTTGACCGCCATCTTGCGGCCGTCGGGGAACATCGCCGTCACTTTCTCGGCGGTTGCGGCCTCCTCGATGGTGACGTCCAGCGTCACGTTGAGGTCGGCTGCGGTCGGCATCCGGCGGCCGGCGCCCATGCCGGCACCGCGCTGCTGGCTGAAAGCATCGCCGAAGATCTGGCTGAAGATGTCGCTGTTGCCGTCGAACGGGTCACCGCCGGGACGGCCCGTGCGGAATTCGAAATGCGCGCCGCCCGGCCCTTGCTGCCGGCGGAAACCGGCGAAAGGATCGGCGCCGCCGGCCGCACTCTCGAAACCCTGGAACCGCGGTTTGCCTTCGGCGTCGATCTCACCGCGATCGAAAGCCGCGCGGTTCTTCTCGTCGCCGACGATCTCGTAAGCCTGGTTGGCGGCGGCAAAACGCTCCTTTGCCTTGGGATCCGGATTCTGGTCCGGATGATACTTCTTGGCGAGCTTCCGGTACGCCGATTTTATGTCCTTGGCCGATGCGTTCTTGGCAACGCCCAGCACCTCATAGGGGTCGCGCATGCTTACTGCCCTGGAGAAGGAGTGGTTCCATGATCGCCTCCTATATGCGCTTGCATAGGAAGAAATTCCAGTGGCTTACCACTATATCGCCGGCGGAAAATCAGAGCGCCTTGAAGTCCTGCATTCGCCAGGCGCTGCCGCCGGCCAGGCATACTTCGCCTTTGAACAGCGCGACGCCGTCGAAGCTCTCGCGCGACGCGGTGAAGCGACGGCATGTCTCACCGTTAGCCCTGAATTCCGCGAGCTCGGTGATGGAGCCGCGCGAGCCGGTGTCGGCATTCGCCCAGGGAACGGCCTGCCCAGCCAGTTGCTCGACGTCGGCGGAGGACACGGCGTTGCGGATCGTGGCCTGATCGGAGGCGCGGTCCTGATCGAGCGGCGTGACTGAGGCCGGCGTGCTCGAGGTCAGCACCGAGCGGTCGACCTCCGCCTGCTCCAGGCTGAAGCCGCCGCCGCCACAGGCGGTAAGCGGCAGGACGATTATCACGATCATGGCTTTGGCGCTGGCCGAAGCGATAACGCTCCATTGCCCACTGTCAAAAGCTTGCGCGATACGCGACAATCGGCAATCTCCCCAGCCGGCGACAAATTTGGGAAAACTATGAGCGAAACCGGGTTAACAAGCGGTGACTTTACCGAGGCGGCGGAGCCGTTCCGGCTCTTTGCGGCGTGGCTCGACGACGCGACGAAGAGCGAGATCAACGACCCCAACAGCGTGGCGCTGGCGACCGTTGATGCCGAAGGCATGCCGAATGTGCGTATGGTGCTGCTCAAGGGGTTCGATGAGGGCGGATTTGTCTTCTACACGAATTTCGAGAGCGCCAAGGGCCGTGAGATCCTTGGCAGCATGAAAGCGGCGATGTGCTTCCACTGGAAATCGCTGCGCCGGCAGGTGCGAGCGCGCGGCCCGGTGGAGATCGTCACCGACGCCGAAGCCGACGCCTATTACGCGACGCGTCCGCGCGGCAGCCGCATCGGCGCCTGGGCCTCCAAACAGTCGCGGCCGCTGGAGAGCCGCTTCGCGCTGGAAAAGGCGGTCGCCGAATACACGGCGCGCCATGCGATCGGCGAGATCCCGCGGCCAAAACACTGGTCAGGCTTTCGCATCGTGCCGCAGAGCATCGAGTTCTGGCACGACCGTCCGTTCCGGCTGCACGACCGTGTCGTCTTTTCGCGCAACGCCGAGGGCGGCTGGGACAAGGTGAGGCTTTATCCGTAGGGGACGATGCCGCGCTGTTTCAATCGCAGGAGTGACTCCTATGTGGCTGCGCAGGCCATCGAGGATTTTGTAGCCCGTGAGGAATGGCAACTCGCCGAAATAGAGGCAGGATTGGCTGAAGCCTCGCGCGGCGATTTTGCCAGTGCCGGCGAGGTAGAGGCTGTTGTCGGGAAATACGTCAAGTCGACCCGCCAGGCATAAGCCACAGTCAATCCGCTAAACCGAGCGGGCGCTGCGGCGGCTTGATGAAATCGGCGCGCATGGCGAGAAAGACAATCCCGAGGCCGCCGCGAGAGTCATTGCGCGCATCGTAACGGCGGCGGGACATCTCGCCGAACAACCGCGATGGGGCGTGTCGGGCGCATCAACGGGACACGGGAACTCGTCTTGGTCGAAGCCGTATATCATCCCTCATCGCGTCGACGGCGAGACTGTCGAAATCCTCACCGTCATGCACGCCGCCCAGCGGTGGCTTAGGCCTTGTAAGTCGCTCGGCACCCAGGTCAGGCCATACCGCCTGCGCCGAACCACCCGGAACTCCCGGGCTCCAGAGACCTGGCGCTTCCGATCTCACTTCACGATCTCGTGTGCGTGAAACGTTCCAGCTTGCGGGGACGAACCAGGGAAGGGCTCAACGCGCCGCTGGCGCAAATTCAGGAGGACGCAATGCATTCACTCAGGTTGGTCACGATAGCCGGTCTTGCCGGCCTTTTCGCTTCGCAAGCCTTTGCGGAGGACGCGATGGGGACAATGACGGTGATGAAGGGTGGCGAGGTCATGGCGATCATGCCCGATGGGCATATGGGCACCATGATGCCCGACGCGAAGATGAGCGCCGAAATGATGAAAATGGCGAAACCGATCAAGCATTGCATGATGTTGATGACCGACGCCAAAGGCAAGACATTCATGATCGACACGTCTTCGGCAAAGGCCCAGGCCGAATGTAAAAAAATGGCGATGTGACAAAGAGAGCATGGCGAGAAAACCCGCCGGTTGCTGCCGGCGGGTCCACGATGCGAGACAAGGCCAGAAGGTCTAGGCCTTTTTCCTGGTCAAGAAGGCGGTCAAGGCGGCGCGGGCTTCATCGGATTTGAGCCGCTCGCGGAAATGCTGGCTTTCCTGGCCGATGCGCTCGACAAGGTCTTCGCGCGAGCCGCGCATCAGGTCTCGCGCGATCCTCAGCGCTTGCGGCGGCTTGGCCGCGATCTGGCCCGCCGCCGCCAATACCGATGCTTCGAGTGCGTCTTCCTCGACCACCTCGTAGATCAGCCCGGCGGCCTTCGCCCGCTCGGCCGAAAAGCCCTCGCCAAGGCCAAGCAGCGCGAAAGCGCCCTGCCGGCCGAGGATCTGCGGTGCGAGCAGGCTCGAACCGGCCTCCGGCACAAGGCCGAGATCGACGAAGGGCGTCCGGAATATTGTGCGCGGCGTGGCGAACGTCAGGTCGCAATGCAGGTTGAGCGTGGTGCCGATGCCGACCGCAATCCCGTCGACGCCGGAAACCATGGGCTTTTCCACTTTGGCCAACGCCATCAGGAAATCCCAGACTTCGGTACCGGCTTCGCCGCCCGAGGCGATGACCATGAAATCGGCAAGGTCGTTGCCGGACGAGAAGGCACCGGGCACGCCGAGAAAGACATGGACACGGATCGCCGGATCGGCGTCGCCGCCGGTAAGAGCCGCCGACATTGTCGCATACATGGCGCGGGTCAGGGCGTTCTTCTTGTCCGGACGGTTGATGCGGATGATCTGGATGGCGCCCTGGCGTTCGACGAGGATGTGGTCTGTCACGGATTGTCCTTTGTGAATTTCGGGCGTTTGCGAACGTCAGGCGGAAATCAGCGACTTGCCGGCAACGCCAAGGCTGTCGGCGCCGCCGATGACGCGCTCCTTCAGCGCGCCCACCTCGCCCAGCAGGTTCTCGGCGAAGAACCGGCAAAGCGCGATGCGGTTTTGGTCGGCAAGCGCACCGCGCGCCAGATAGGCGCTGCCAGCGGCAAGCGAGATCAGCCTGAGATAAGGCGTGGCGCCGGCCAGCGCCTCGTCGGAACGGCCTTCGGCCTGCAGGTCTTGCAGGAAACAGGTCACCTGTGTGAGGTCGTCGAGCGCCTGGTCGAGGCGATCGGCGGTGCTGCCGAAGCCTTCAAGGTTCGACGCTCGCACCGCATCGGCGACGGCCTTGAGCTCGGCGATGTAGCCATGCACATGCCGACCGCCGCCGAGCGGCAGTTTGCGCGTCACCAGATCGATTGCCTGGATGCCATTGGTGCCTTCGTAAATGGGCGCAATGCGTGCGTCGCGATAAAGCGCTGCAGCCCCCGTCTCCTCGATGAACCCCATGCCGCCATGCACCTGAAGCCCAAGCGAGGCGACTTCGACGCCGACATCGGTGGAAAACGCCTTGGCCAGCGGCGTCAAAAGATTGGCGCGTTCCTGCCAGTGCTTTGCATCCTCGCTCGCGGACGCGAGATCGATGGCGTAGGCGCAGGAATAGCAGATGGCGCGGGCAATCTGGGTCAGCGCCTTCATAGTCAGAAGACTGCGCTGGATGTCGGGGTGATGCACGATCGGCGCCATGCCGGCACCGCGATAGCTTGCCGCCTTGCCTTGCCGGCGATCATTGGCGTAGGCCAGCGCCTTCTGCGTCGCCGCCTCGGCGACCGCGACGCCCTGCATGCCGACGGCAAGGCGCGCATTGTTCATCATGGTGAACATGCAGGCGAGGCCTTTGTTCTCCTCGCCGACCAGCCAGCCAATCGCGCCGGGCGTGCTGCCCTCGAAGCCATCGCCATAGATCATGGTGCAGGTCGGCGAAGCGTGGATGCCCAATTTGTGCTCCAGCGCGGAGCAGAAGACGTCATTGCGCCCGCCCAGCGCGCCATCGTCGCCAACCAGGAATTTCGGCACCAGGAACAGCGAAAGGCCACGCGTGCCGGCCGGCGCGTCCGGCAGCCGCGCCAGCACCAGATGGATGATGTTGTCGGTGAAATCGTGCTCGCCATAGGTAATGAAGATCTTTTGCCCGAAGATGCGGTAGGTGCCGTCGCCGGCCGGCTCGGCACGGGTTCGCAAGGCATTCAGGTCCGAGCCGGCCTGCGGCTCGGTCAGGTTCATAGTGCCCATCCATTCGCCAGAGACCAGCTTTTCCAGATATTTGGCCTTGAGCGCTTGCGAGCCGTGCTTGTCGAGTGCTTCGACCGCACCCATGGTCAGCGTCGGAGCGATGCCGAACGCCATTGAGGCGGAGTTCCACATTTCGAGCGCGGCGGCGCCGAGCATGGCCGGCAGCGCCTGGCCGCCATACGCTTCCGGCGCGGACAGCGCGTTCCAGCCGCCATCTATCCAGCGGCGATAAAGTTCCTTCCAGCCGGTTGGCGTGGTGACGGCAGCGCCGTTGAGCACCGCGCCTTGCCGGTCGCCGATCTCATAGAGCGGCGCCACCTCCTCACTGGCGAAACGGCCGGCCTCGGCCAGAATGGCGTCGACGAGGTCTTCGCCGAGTTCGCCAAAGGTGCCGGCATCGAGCGCCGCCTTCAAGCCGGCGACATGCTTCAGGGTGAAGGCGATTTCCTCGACCGGTGCCCGATACATGGCGCTCGCTTCTCCTCAGCCTGGCTCTCCTCAGTCCGGCAGGCCAAGTTAAGACCCGTGCCGGCGCAAAATCATCAGCTTTCGGAGTTCCCTGTCCATCTTCTTTTTACGTAAACGTCAAACTTTGTCACGTGGATTTTGCAATTGCCACGACGCAGGCTAAATTCGCCAAGATAGAGCAGAATACCGAAATAGGATTGCCTCGTGCTCGCAGACCTGACGCCCATCGCTGCATCGAATGCGCCTGCTTTGGCGGGCGGCCGGTTTTTGCTATCATGAAGGTAAGGTCGAGAACGGCGCAGCCTATTGGTCGGATCGCGGCACATTGTGCTCACCACCATGCTCGCTGACCCCTCATCGCAAACGCGAGGCCGAGGGAACGCTGTCGCAAGTGCCGGCGCTAAATCCGTTTCATATCCCCTCTCGCCAGTGACAACCATCAAGACCATCGACGGAGAAGCTGTCCGAGCCGTGGCATCCGCGGGCCGCGATCGAAAGCATTTCCTTAACCATGGCGGTTCAGGATCTGGCTTTGGCCAGCAAGGACCTGCTGTTTGAAAACGCCGGCGCACCCCCTTGTCCGCTCAGCGCTTCTCCTTGTCGCGGCCGCGATAACCCTGGCGCTGACGCCGGCAAGGGCCTCGGATTTCTCCGAACCGTGGAAGGATGCGGACCGGGCGCTGGTCGTCGACGCCTACGAATACAATTCCATTGACTGGACCCGGCTAGCTGCCGACAAGCGTCTTGTCGGCTTCATCAACAAGGCATCCGACGGAATGCCGCCACCCTATTTCTGTTTCGGCGACGAGACCGAGATGCGTCTGTGCAAGACGCTTTGGAAGCGCCATGCGATGGCACAGGAACTGTTCCAGACGCGCAAGGTGGTGGCCAAGGCGCTGGGCCTGAAATGGGGTGCCTATCATCTCGCCCGCCCTGGCAACCCCGTGGGACAGGCCAATAATTTCATCAATTTCGTGAAACCCGGGCCGGATGACCTGCTTGCCCTCGACATCGAGGACGATGATCCCACCCAATGGATGTCGCTCGAGGATGCCGAGGAATTCGTGCGCCATGTGCATCGTCGGGTTGGCCGCTTTCCGGTGCTCTACACCAACGGCACGACCGCCAGGCATATCGCCGACAATAAGTATAAATACCCGCTCCTGTCCCGGTTGCCGCTGTGGTACGCGCGTTATAAGCCAGACATCGATGTGCATTTTCCGATGGGCAACTGGCAGGGCTATGCGCTCTGGCAGTTTTCGGCGCGAGCAAATTGCGGCCGGTTCCGCTGTCCCTACAGGGTTGCGGGCACGCCCAACGATATCGATGTCAGCGTCGCGCCGATGAACGCGACGGAATTGCGCGCACAGTGGCCGTTCGGCGGCCTGATCGACGTGCAGCCGGATTATCTCGCCTCGATACCGGTGCCGCTCTCACGCGAGGCGGGGCTCGCCGGCACTGCCATGACCTATGCCACAGTGGCAGCACCCGCGAGCCTCGAGCAACTGGTCGCGGTATTTAGGACGCGCTTGGCCAGGTTCAGCAGCGGCTTTCAAATGCCTGCGGCGAAGGCGGCGCCGAGCCTTCCGCGCGGGATTGCCGAATATGTTGCCTGGACGCGAAACGAAGAGCGCCTGGCATCGGTGTCTGGAATTGCCCCCACCGCCGATGCGGTCAGCAGCGTCTCGTCCGTATTCGGCCGCGGCCTGCGCTGAGGCTGAGGGCCGCCTGAAGCGTCAGTTCGCCTGCTCGCGCGCCACCGCCAGCCAGCCAATGTCGCGGCGGCAAAAGCCTTGCGGCCAGTCGATCCGGTCGAGCGCGGCGTAAGCCTTCTTCTGCGCCTCGCCGACGGTGCGGCCGGTCGCCGTGACGTTGAGCACGCGACCGCCATTGGCGACGAGTGCGCCGCCGTTGATTGCGGTGCCGGCGTGAAAAATCTCGACGCCCTCACCTGCCGCCGCCTCGACGCCGCGAATGACCGAGCCCTTTTCCGGCGTGCCGGGATAACCCCTGGCTGCCATCACCACGGTGAGCGCCGCCTCGTCGCGCCAGCGCACCGAGGTGTGCGCCAGTTGGCCGTCGGCGGCGGCGTTGAGCAGGACCAGGAGATCGTCCTTCAGCCGCATCATCAGCACCTGGCATTCCGGGTCGCCGAAACGGTTGTTGTATTCGATCAGCTTCGGCCCGCTGTCTGATATCATCAGCCCGGCGAACAGCACGCCGGAAAACGGCGCGCCTGTTTCAGCCATGCCGCGCATGGTCGGCTCGACGATCTCGCGCATGGTTCGGTCGATCATCTCCGGCGTCATCACCGGCGCCGGCGAATAGGCGCCCATGCCGCCGGTGTTGGGGCCGGTGTCGCCGTCACTGAGGCGCTTATGATCCTGCGCGGTGCCGAAGGGCAGCGCGGTGATGCCGTCGCAAAGGCAGAAGAAGCTTGCCTCTTCGCCGCTGAGAAACTCCTCGACCACCACTTCGGCGCCGGCCTGGCCGAAGGAGCCGTCGAAACAGGCGTCGAGCGCGGCCAGCGCCTCGTCAAGCGTCATGGCGACGGTGACGCCCTTGCCGGCAGCGAGGCCGTCGGCCTTGATGACGATCGGCGCACCCATTCTCTCGACATAGGCCTTGGCCGAAGCCAGATCGCCGAAGCGGCCATAGGCGGCGGTCGGGATGCCGTATTTGGCGCAGAGGTCCTTGGTGAACCCCTTCGAGCCTTCCAGCCGTGCCGCTGCCTTTGACGGGCCGAAGACGCGGATGCCCTCGGCGCGAAGGTCGTCGGCAATGCCGGCGACCAGCGGCCCTTCCGGGCCGACCACGACGAGGTCTATTTCTTTCTCGCGGCAAAACCGGACCACCGCTGCATGATCCGAAACATCGAGCCTCACCAGTTCGGCTTCGCCGCCGATGCCCGGATTGCCGGGCGCCGCGTAGAGTTTGGTCAGCAGCGGCGACGCCGCCATCTTCCAGGCCAACGCATGTTCTCGTCCGCCGGAGCCGATCAGCAAAACACGCATGCCTGGATTCCTTGCCCGTTCCGATCAGGACTGCGCTATTGCGCCCCGGGCGGCGGGTCAAGACATTTGGCTGTCCGCGGCGGCGATTCCGCGCCGCGAGCGGATCCGGCCTGCTTGACGCTTGACGGCATTCGCCTCTGCTGCCACTCCAGCAAAATGGAAACCGTCCAGTCGAAAGCGGCCCAGGGCCGCGTCGCCGATGCGCCGAGCGGCCACTGGGTCTATCGCGCGCTGCCGCGGGGGTTGTGGCCCTATGCGCAGCTTGCCCGATGGGACCGGCCGATCGGCTGGCAATTGCTGCTGTGGCCATGCTGGTGGTCGGCTGCACTTGCCGCGAGCGCCTATCCGCGTCCGACGGACCCGCTGCTCTCGCTGCTGCCGTCGCCGTGGTATCTGCTGCTGTTTTTTCTTGGCGCGTTCGCCATGCGTGGCGCCGGCTGCACCTACAACGACCTAGTCGACGAGGACATCGACAACCAGGTGGAACGCACACGCTCGCGACCGCTGCCGGCCGGCAAGGTTACGCGCCGGCAGGCCTGGATGTTTGTTGTCTTGCAGGCACTGGTCGGCCTCGCCGTGCTTTTGCAGTTCAACAGCTTGGCCATCTTGCTCGGCATCGGCTCGCTGGTCATCGTCGCCATCTACCCGTTCATGAAGCGGTACACCAATTGGCCGCAACTGGTTCTCGGTCTTGCCTTTTCCTGGGGGGCGCTGATGGGATGGGCGGTCGAGTTCGGCGATCTCGATGGGCCGGCAATCATGCTCTATATCGGCTCGATCCTGTGGGTGATCGGCTATGACACGATCTATGCGCATCAGGACAAGGAGGACGACGCCATCGTCGGCGTGCGCTCGACGGCGCGCCTGTTCGGCGACAACACCAAGGGCTGGCTTGCCGGACTTTATGGCGGAGCGCTGGTCTGCTTCGCCATTGCTTTCGCCTCGGCGCAGGCACCGGTGCCGGCGCTCGCCGGGCTGATTGCCGCCGGCGCCCATCTGGCGCGGCAGATCGGCGTGCTCGACATCGACGATCCGGACCAGTGCCTGAGGCTGTTCAGATCGAACAACCAGGTCGGCTGGCTGATCTTCCTCGGCCTGATCGGCGGCGCGGTTTGGGTGGCGCTGAAGCCGCTGGTTTAGGAGCCTTTTCCCTTCTCCCCCTGTGGGAGAAGGTGGATTGGCGCGTAGCGCCAAGACGGTTGAGGGGTGTTGGAAGAAATGAGGCGTTGGCGGTCCCTGGAACACCCCTCATCCGACCGAGCTCCGCTCGGCCACCTTCTCCCACAGGGGGAGAAGGAAGAGGCGCTCAGGCCTATTCCCGCGAAATAAGCTCCTCGCCGCCGATGACCAGCCTGAGGCCGAGGTCGCCGGCGCGGCGGCGGGCGAGGAAGCGCGGGCGGCGCATGGTCGAGACGCGACCTTTGCGACGGTCCTGCGCCGGGAGCGCCTTGATGGCGGCGCCGAGCGATTCTTCCAGCGTGCGGGCAATGCCGTCGGCCTCGATCAGAAGCATCGGCAGGCGGTAGGCGTCGGCCCAGGCGCGCCAGTCGGCGGCGACGTCGTCGAGATCGTCGGCGACCAGCAGCGGCACCGACAGCATCGGGTCGTTGTGCAGAAGCTCAAGCGTCACTGTGACATTGCCATCCGGATCCTCCATGGCGCGGGCGGCGACGCCGCGAAACGCGTTGGCGGGCAGAGCGATGATCGCCGGCACGCCACTCATCTCCAGCGTGCGGCGGATAACCGCGCCGCGCTGATCGATGGTGAAGGTAACGTCGCCATAGTCGTCGCGCGTGGCGTAGCTCACCACCTGCGCCAGGCGGAATGGGTCGAGGCGCATATTGCGCCCGGCCCAGACTGGCTTCAGTCCAGTGTTCATATCGTGCCTTTCCTGTTTCTCCTGAGAGCCGGTGTTTCCGGATCTCCGGGCCGGTTTTCCCAGCCTCGTTGTGGAGAAACATTAGCGCGAGCTTCTTATCCTCGCGCTTAAGAAAGTCGGTTAAATTTTGCTGATCCGAGGCGGATGGTTATCGGAATACGAACCGGCGCGGGCCGGCGAAAGGATCAGATAACCTTACCGGGATTCATGATGCCGGCGGGATCGAAAGCGGCCTTCACCCTGCGCATCAGCTCGATCGCCATCGGCGGCGCCGTCGCGATCAATTCGTCCCGCTTCAACTGGCCGATGCCGTGCTCGGCCGAGATCGAGCCATGAAACGAGCGCACGACGTCGTGCACGGCCTTGTTCATGACGTGGTAAAGGCCGAGAAACGCCTCGTCGTCACCGTCGACCGGCCGGGAAATGTTGTAGTGCAGATTGCCGTCGCCCATGTGGCCGAAGCAGACGACGCGTGCGCCGGGACTGACCGATTGCACGGCGCCGGCGGCCTTTTCGATGAAGGGCGGGATCGACGCCACCGGCACCGAGATGTCGTGCTTGATCGAGGCACCTTCGGGTCTCTGCGCCTCGGGCAGCACTTCGCGGAAATTCCAGAACGCATCGCCCTGGGCGATGCTTGACGCGATCACCGCATCGCCGACGATCCCTTGCTCGAGGCCTGCCTCCAGCACCTCTTCGATCAGCGCCCGTGCATCCTCGGCCGAGCGGCCCGACGAGATCTGCATCAGCACATACCACGGCCAATCGCCGGCCAGCGGCCGCACTACGCCTTGTGCGTGGGCAAGCGTGAAGTCGTAAGGCCTCTGGCCGATCAGCTCGAAGGCGGTGAGCGCTGCCCCTGCACGGTCCATCGCGAGGCTGAACAGCGACAGTGCCGCCTCCGGCGATGACAGGCCGGCAAACGCCACCTCGCGCCCCTTGGGCTTGGGGAAAAGCTTGAGCACGGCGGCGGTGATGATGCCGAGCGTACCCTCGGCGCCGACGAACAGGTCCTTCAGATCATAACCGGTATTGTCCTTCTTCAGCTTGCGCAGATCGTCGAACACTTCGCCGGTCGGCAGCACCACTTCGACGCCGAGGCAGAGTTCGCGCGCATTGCCGTAGGCAAGCACGCCGGTGCCACCGGCGTTGGAAGAGAGATTGCCGCCGATCTGGCAGGAGCCTTGCGCGGCAAGCGACAGCGGAAACAGCCGGTCGGCGGCATCGGCCGCTTCCTGCAGCGTTTGCAGGATGACGCCGGTTTCGACCGTCACCGTGTTGGACAGGGTATCGATCTCACGGATGCGGTTTAGCCGCGACAGCGACAGCACGATCTCGCGGCCGGACGCGTCCGGCACCTGGGCGCCGACCAGCCCGGTGTTGCCGCTTTGCGGTACAATCGGCATGCCCGTTTCGGTCGCCAGCCGCATGATGCGGCTGATCTCCTCGACGCTGCCCGGCCTCAGCACCAGCGCCGTCCTGCCGTGCCAAAGTCCGCGCCGCTCGGTGAGGTAAGGCGCGATGTCCTGCTGGTCGCGCAGCGCATATTTGTCGCCGACGATTGTCACAAAGCGCGCGATGACGGCAGGATCGAGGTCGGGGGAAATGTCGTTCATGGGTGGAAACTATGGTGCTCAATCCATCTTGTCACGAGGGGCGATCTTGTCACGCGGGGCGGCGGCGCGCGAAAGCCTGTCGTTGATCGCCTCGCCCAGCCCTTCGAACGGGATCGGCTCGACGGCGATGGTTTTGGCGCCGCTGCCATCGAGATCCTGCAGATGAGCGAAGAGATTGCTTGCTGCCTCGCGCAGGTCGCCGGTCTCCGACAAATTGCGCAGTGCGGCTGCATCGCGCCAGCCCTCGGCACGGCGGCGGCCGAAGGCCAGCAAGGCTTCGCCTGTGGCGACCTTGCCGGCATTGAGCCGCACCGCCGCACCCGGAGCGTAATGCGAGGCGAGCATGCCGGGCGCCTCGATGCCCGAAGCGCCGCGCAGCAACTTTGTCCCGGCCACTGCTTCGATCTCTTCGGCGGCAATGCCGCCCGGTCGCAGCAGCCGCAGCTTTCCGGCTTCGACCTTGAGGATGGTCGATTCCAGCCCGACCGGCGTCGCGCCGCCATCGACCACAAGCTTGATCCTGGGACCGAGGTCGGCCGCCACTGCTTCCGCCGTCGTGGCGCTGATCCTGCCCGAGGAATTGGCGCTGGGCGCCGCAAGCGCGCGACCGAACCTGGCAATCAGCTCGCCGCCAAAGCCTTTCGGCATGCGCAGCGCGATGGTGTCCAGACCGGCGGTGACCAGCGGATGAATGCCGTTGCTGGGCCGTTGCGGCAGCACCATCGTCAGCGGCCCCGGCCAGAATACCTGCGCCAATCTTTCCGACAGCGGATCGAACAGCGCGATGCGCTCGGCCATCGCCGGATCGGCTATATGGGCGATCAGCGGGTTGAAGCGAGGTCGGCCCTTGGCTTCGAAGATACGAGCCACGGCAACGCCGTTGGTCGCGTCGCCGGCCAGGCCATAGACGGTCTCGGTCGGTATGGCGACGACGTCGCCGCTTTCGAGCAGCGCCAACGCCCTTTCCATCGCCTCGCCGACGGCACGAATTTCAGCCACTGTCGTCACCTCACGGATGCGGGTGCCTAATACGGCGACGCCGGGCGAGCAAGCCCAGGCATTGGCGAATCGCAAATCGCTAAAATGCTATGTTTCCCCGCAAGCCGGCATCAACTGCCCTCGGCTACGGTGCCGTCTTGTTGGGCAAGGGGAATTATCATGCTTTCGATGCGTATCCTTGGAGCGCTTGGTCTGGCGGTTATGGCCAGCACGGCACAGGCCTCATCGCTGGTTTTTCTCGGGCAAACGACGGCGACGCCTTCGGTTGTAAGTGCCAGCGCGCTCGAACGGGCGAAAACACGGTCGATCGTCGCGCTCGGCGAGAAGTTGCCTGACGTCAATGAAAACGTCACCGATGAAAAGGTCGCGGCAATCCCGAGCCAGCCGAGTCGTGGCTTCGACGGAAGTCCGATGATCATTCGCGGCGGTATCGTCGGCGATGCCTTTGCAACGCCTGCGCCCAGAGCCGCGCCGGCCACCGCCGCCGCGCCCGCCGCGAACAGCAAGGCCGATCCAAAGGTCGCCAGCAAAACCCCTGAGCCGGCAGCGCCGCAGCCTGCGCCGCTAGCAGCTCCCGACCAGCCCAAATAGCGCCACAAGCGATGATTTTTTCCCAGACGTCAGCCGGCTATCTTGGAGAAATCCGCGACCCGGTCGGTCGCCGCGCGGATGCGGGCGAGCAATGCCAGGCGATTGGCGCGCACCGCCTGGTCGTCGTCGTTTACCAGGACTTTCTCAAAGAATGAATCAACCGGCTCGCGCAACACGCTAAGCGCCAGCATGGCGGCGGAAAAGTCTTCGTTTTGAATTCCTTCGCCGGCTTGCCTCTCGGCCTGATTCACCGCCGCGAACAGGGTTTTTTCGGCGCCCTCCCGGAACAGAGCCGGCTCAACGCTGCTTGCGATCGCTGTCGCCTTCTTCTCTTCGGCAGCCACGATGTTGGCCGCGCGCTTGGTGCCGGCAAGCAGGTTCTTGCCGTCCTCGGTGTCGAGGAACGAGCCAAGGGCTTCGACCCGGCGGACGATTTGCAGAAGGTCGTCGTTTTGCGAAGCCCCCTCATCCGGCCGCTTCGCGGCCACCTTCTCCCCGAGGGGAGAAGAGGTCGCCAACGCCGGTGCCAGCCTCTTCTCCCCAGCGGGGAGAAGGTGGCCCGAAGGGCCGGATGAGGGGGCAGCGCCACTCGCCAGCACCGCGTCGATCAGGTCGTGCCGCGCACCCTGATCGCGGAGATAGACTTTGAGGCGATCGTGGAAGAAGGAGAGGAGATTGTTGATCTCTTGCTGCTGCCTTTCTCCGGAACGCTCAAAGGTGTTGTTTGAGATTGCGGAATCGCGTTCGATGACGAGATCGGTAAGCGAATCTCCTCCGAGTTGCTGGTCTAGCTCCGCAGCAATTTCGAACTGTCGGTCGAGTTTGGGATCGCGTATGTGACCTGCAATATCTTCGGACGCGATATTGGCCACAGATTTCAGGGACAACCTAATCCCGTTCTCAATCAGTATCCTCGTTACCCCCAGCGCCGCTCTCCGCAGCGCATAGGGGTCCTTCGATCCGGTCGGTTTTTCGTCGATCGCCCAGAACCCGACCAGCGTATCGAGCTTGTCGGCGAGCGCCACGGCGATCGATACCGGATCAGTCGGCACGCGATCTGACGGCCCCTGCGGCTTGTAGTGCTCCTCGATCGCAGCGGCGACCGACGGATGCTCGCGTTGCAGCAGGGCGTATTTGCGACCCATGGCGCCCTGCAGTTCCGGGAATTCGCCAACCACCTCGGTGGTGAGATCGGCCTTGGCGAGGACGGCAGCGCGACGCGCCAGCGCGGTAATCTCCCCCCTTGAGGGGGAGATGTCGCCGAAGGCGACAGAGGGGATCGGTGCGTCCTGACGCGACTCTCTCTTGTGGACCGAGGATGCCGGCGCTTCACGCGAAGCGACCCCCTCTGGCCTGCCGGCCATCTCCCCCTCAAGGGGGGAGATTGCGCGCACCACGATTGGTGCCAGTTCTTCGGCCAAGCGCGCAATCCGCTCCACCCGCTCGCCCTGCGTGCCGAGCTTGGCATGAAACGTCACATTGAGATGGTCGAGGCGGGCCATGCGCTGGTCGAGCGGCTTGTTGAGGTCAAGCCCGAACTTTTCCGCCGATGCCTGCAACTGGTCGAGATCCGGCAGGTCGCCCTGGTCGGTCTTCCAGAAATAGAGCGCGTCGGACAGGCGGGCGCGCACCACCTTGCCGTTGCCATGGGCGATCTCCTTGCCGCCATCCTTGGCCTCGACATTGGCGGTCAGGATGAAGCGGTTGGAGAGCTCTTCGCCCGCGCCATGCGGCCGCGTCACAAAACACTTCTGGTTGGCGCGGATGGTGAGCCGGATCACCTCGGCCGGAATGGCCAGAAAATCCTGCTCGAATTCGCCCATCAGCACGACGGGCCATTCGACCAGGCCCGACACTTCCTCCAGCAGCCCCTCGTCCTCGACGAGGTCGAGCCCGCTGGCGAAGGCGAGGTTCCTGGCATCGGCAAGAATGATCTCCTTGCGTCGGTCGGCATCGAGCACGACCTTGGCCGCTTCAAGCTTGGCGACGTAATCGTCAAAGCGGCGCACCGTGATGGCGCCCGGCGCATGAAAACGGTGGCCGTAGGTGACGTTGCCTGAGCGGATACCGTCGATCTCGAAATCGACCACCACCGGCTCCTCGGTTTCCGGGCCGAAGGTGCACAGGATCGATTGCAGCGGCCGCACCCAGCGCAGCGACCCGGGCTTGGCCGACGCCGGCCCCCAGCGCATCGATTTCGGCCAGGGGAAGTTGCGGATGATGCCCGGCACCAGCTCGGCGATGATCTGCTCCGCCGACCTGCCCGGCCTGGAAATATGGGCGACATAGAAGTCGCCCTTCTTCGGATCGGAATGGACATGCGCCTCGGCAATCGAGGCAAGGCCGGCCTTGCGCAGAAAACCTTGCACCGCCTGCTCGGGCGCCTTGGTCGAGGGGCCCTTGATCTCCTCGCTGATGTCCTTCGAGCGGGCGGTCAGGCCGCGGATGTCGAGCGCCAACCGACGCGGCGTCCAATGTTCGCGCGCCGCCTCATAGGTCAGCCCGGCTTCAACCAGACCGTCGGTCAAAAGCTTCCTGAGATCGCCGGCCGCCTTGCGCTGCATGCGAGCGGGGATTTCTTCGGAACGAAGTTCTAGAAGCAGGTCAGGCATTGAAAGAGCTCACGCGACAAAAAACAGCCGCCGCTTCGCGGCGTCCTCCCCCATCGAGGCGGAGGTAAGCGGGGCATAGCAACTCGGTCGGCCGCTGTCACCCTTCCCAGCAAGATCGGGCCAGCACGATCAAGGCGTCCAGCGGCGATTTCCGAAAAAATTCAGCCTCCTGTCGGACACGCGCCGGTCCGCCCGTCCTTGGATCAAAGATTTCCATGAACCGAACGCAGCGCTGAAGCGACCAACGCTCAGGCAGAGAGCTATTGGCTGAACGACCATGAAAACGGCATCGACATTCCTGCAGATCCTCGCGCTCAGCGCCTGTTTTACAGCGCAGGTGCACGGTGCCTTCTCGATGCCCGGCGTCCGGCAGGCGCTGCGGACAATAGCCGGTGCAAGCGGCCAAGGCACGTTGCCAATCAGCGCCCCTGTCGAAATCGCCTGGAGCTAAGCCGCCATTCCACCCGCCTGCGTCAGCAGAAACGCCTCGCCGCAGGCTTTGGCCAGATTGCGCACCCGCAAGATGTAGCTCTGGCGCTCGGTGACGGAAATGACGCCGCGTGCGTCGAGCAGGTTGAAGACATGGCTGGCCTTGATGCACTGGTCGTAGGCGGGGAATACCATCCTGTGCATCGCCAGATTGTCGTTCGACGCCGGCGCGCCGGCTTGTAGCAGCGCCTTGCACTCGGCCTCGGCGTCTTCGAAATGCCTGAGCAGCATCACCGTGTTGGCGAATTCGAAATTGTGGCGCGAATATTCCTGCTCGGCCTGCAGGAAGACGTCGCCATAGGTCACCTTGTCGGCGCCTTCGCGGCCGTTGAAGTTGAGGTCGTAGACATTGTCGACGCCCTGCACATACATGGCCAGCCGTTCCAGCCCGTAAGTGAGCTCACCCGCCACCGGCGCGCATTCGATGCCGCAGACCTGCTGGAAATAGGTGAACTGCGACACCTCCATGCCGTCGCACCAGCACTCCCAGCCCAGTCCCCAGGCGCCCAGTGTCGGGCTTTCCCAGTCGTCCTCGACGAAGCGGATGTCGTGCAGCAGCGGATCGATGCCGATCGCGGCCAGCGAGCCGAGGTAAAGCTCCTGCAAATTGGGCGGATTGGGCTTCAGGATCACCTGGTATTGGTAATAATGCTGCAGCCGGTTCGGATTTTCGCCATAGCGGCCGTCCTTGGGGCGGCGCGAGGGCTGGACATAGGCCGCGTTCCAGCGTTTTGGGCCGAGCGCGCGCAATGTCGTTGCCGGATGAAAGGTACCGGCGCCGACTTCCATGTCGTAAGGCTGGAGGACGACGCAGCCATAGTCCGCCCAATAATTATGCAAGGTCAGGATCAGCCCCTGGAACGAGCGGCTGGGATGCGTGTGGGCAGGGATGTCAACGGTCACGGCGGCCTCCGGCGGGATGCGGCACCTCGTAGAGTGCCGCTCCGCGACCGTCAAGGCGATGGGGTCACCCCTTCGGGGCGGGCGCCGGCTCGGGCTTTACGTTCGGGGTTTCCTGCGCCGTGTTGGATTCGATCGGCGGCAGGCCCTTCATCAGCTTTTGCTGCAAGGCGGCAAGCACGTCCGGGTCCGGCTTCAGGTCGCGGGCCTGGTTCCACTGGAAGGTGGCTTCCAGCTTGCGGCCAACGCGCCAGTAGGCGTCGCCGAGGTGATCGTTGAGCACCGGATCCTCCGGCTTCAACGAAACGGCGCGTTCCATTTCGCGCACAGCGTCGTCGAACTGGCCAAGGCGATAATAGGCCCAGCCCAGCGAATCGACGATGTAGCCGTCGCTCGGCCTCAGGTCGACGGCCTTCTGGATCATCGCGAGGCCTTCCTTGAGGTTCATGTCCTTGTCGACCCAGGAATAGCCGAGATAGTTCAAAACCTGCGGCTGGTCGGGGTAGAGCTCCAGCGCCTTGCGGAAATTCGGCTCGGCCTTCGGCCATTCCTTCAGCCGCTCATAGGCGATGCCGCGCTGGTAGAAGATGTTCCAGTTGACGGCGGTCGGCGTCTTCAGCACCTCGACCGCCTTGTCATAAAGATTGGCGGCGGAGCGGAAATCCTCCTTCGAGGAATAGACCCCGCCGAGCGCCAGATAGGCGCGCATGTCGTCGGGATGCGCATCGACGATGGCCTTGAGGTGGGTGATCGCCTCGTCGTTGCGGTCGAGATCGGCAAGGTTGAGGCCGAGCTGCAGGTCCGAAAGCTCCTTCAGCGGCGAACCGGCGGGAATGCGGCGATAGAGCGCGATGGCGCCCTCGCCGTCCTTCAACTGCTCGGCAACGGCGGCAAGCTGAACGAGCGCCGCGTCATTGTCGGGCCGCAGCGCCAGCGCATATTGCAGATAAAGCCGCACGAACGGCTCGCCGCCGCCGCGGTTGAGCGCGGTGGCGAGATCGAGCAGGATTTCCGAGGCGCCGTCCGACGGGCCGGCAGCGAAGGGTTGGATCCTTTCGCCCTTGTTGATCTTGTCGCGAAGGGCTGCAATCTCGACCTTGCCGGGCGCAAATGTCTCGGCCTGGTCGAGCACCGACAGCGCCTTGGCCTTGTCGCCCTTACGGGCGAGGAAAGAGGCGTAGGCCTGCGCGTTGCGCATCCATGTTTCGGGGGCGGCACCGCCGGCGGCCGTGTCCTGCAGGGTGGCGGTGTAGAGCGCATCCGCCCTGTCGGGCAGGCCGGAGGCGTCGGCAATCAAGGCACGGTGGAAGGACTTGAACAGGCCGAACCAGTCGGGGCCCTGCAGCTTGTCGATGGAAGCCATGGCCTCGCCGGCGTCACCCGCACCCTGCTTGGCCCAGCCGGTCATGACGCCGGAAATCAGCCGGTCGAGATCGGATTCGAGCGACAGCTTGAGCCAGTATTCGGCCTTGGAGAAATCCTTCTTGTGGAAGGAATCGATGGCCAGCGCCAGGCGCGAGAAGCGCTCGACATCGGGAACCGCCTTGAGCTTGTCGGCGTAGACCAGGGACTCATCGAAGCGCCCCTGTGCGATCAGCGACAGCATCAGGCTCTGCTGCAGTCCCGTATCGTTCGGATCGAAGGCAAGCGCCTGCTTGTAGTAGGAGACGGCGCTGTCGAGGTCGTTGTCGCCTTCGGCAATCCGGGCGGCGAGATAGGCCCCCGAGAAGGATGTGATCCTGACCGGCTCTGCGGTCTGTTTGGCATGGACCGGCAGAGCCGAGATCGCCATGCCCGTCGCGATTGCCAGCCCCGTCAGCCAGCGCGCATATCCTTGCCGCATCATATCCCTTTCAGCCAAACGCCATCTCCGCGTCAGCGGGATCGCCGTAGACTCGATCTTTACAGGTAAAGCATGGCCTTTTTGGGGTCGTGCTTCAACCCGGCCCGAATTCACAATCGGGTCAAGCAATTAATAAACCATGCCGAAAGGGCCTGAACTGCGACCCTTGACCGCGTGGCGTCCGCTTTGGCGCTGCCTGCGCGTCGCTATTTGCCCGATGCCGTAAGCGATCCATAAGCGCCATCGGTTGAAAGCTTCCGCCATGCAACTTTGCGTGGCAGGATGAGATTTCAATTCTTGCTTCGCCAGCCATGGGGGCGCCGATGCTGGAAGTGCCGCGCGACGAAGAAGCCTTCGCCATCGTCGATCGTATCTACGAAGCAGCGTTCGCCGCCGCCGACGCCGGAGGTCAATCCCAGAAGGGCCGCCGAACAAGCCGGTAAGTGAGGCGTCACGGCCCGGAACTCAGGACGTTTGCGAAAGCCTTGCGTCGAGCGCCTGCATGGCGACGGTGACAAGATCGTGCAGCCGTTTTTTCGGAATGCCGTCGCGTGCCTGCACCGAAAGGCCGTGCATCAGCGTGGCATAATAATCGCCCAACGCCGCGGCGTCGGTGGCCGGCTTCAATTCGCCATCGCGCACGGCCTTTTTCAATCGCTCGACGATCGATGCGGTACGTGCCAGCCGGTGCTCCGCCAGCCATTGCAGCACGGCGTCATTTTCGACGGCGCAATTGGTCGCGGCCGTCACCACCATGCAGCCCTGCGGCCGCCCCGGCCGCGTATAGATTTCGACGGCGTCGCGAAGCATGCGCTCGATGACGCGCCGGACGTTTGGTTCTTCCTGCAGCGCGCGCGTGGCGAAGCCGCCCTCATTGGCTTCGTAAAGCGCCACCGCTTCGCGAAACAGGTCCTCCTTCGAGCCGAAGGCGGCATAGATGCGCGCCGATGCGAGGCCAAGCGCCGATACGAGATCGGCCATCGAGGTGCCCTCGTAGCCGCGTCTCCAAAAGGCGTCGCGGGCTTTCTCAAGCGCCTGGTCGCGGTCGAATTCCCTTGGCCTGCCTGCCATGGCGGTCTCCAATTTTTGTCGATCAACAAATAATCCGCTTGACTTCGGATTGCAAATCTCAATTCTTTGTCGATCATTAAATAATTGTCGACAAGGAGACCGGCATGAGTTCACTCGATCAAGGCGCGCCGCTCGGGGCGATGGCAGCGCAAGGAACAACCAGCGCGAAGCGCGGCGCAACGCTGGCGCTGCTCGCCTTCGCGCAGCTCATCATCGCGCTCGACCTCAACATCGTCTTCGTGGCGTTGCCGGAGATCGGCGCCGGCCTCGGATTTTCAGGCCAGACCCTGCAATGGGTGGTCAGCGCCTATACCGTGTTCACCGGCGGCTTCCTACTGTTCGGCGGCCGGGCCGCCGACCTGATCGGCCAGCGCCGCGTCTTCATCTTCGCGCTCTGGCTCTACGCGCTCTCGTCCCTGGTCGGCGGCCTCGCATGGTCGCCGCAAATCATCATTGCGGCCCGCGCCGTGCAAGGCATCGGCGGCGCCTTCCTGTTTCCGGCGACGCTGTCGCTGATCAACCGTCTGTTCGCCGAAGGACCGGAACGCAACCGGGCGCTCGCCGTCTGGGGTGGCGCAGGCGCCAGCGGCCTGACGCTCGGTTCGCTTGCCGGCGGGTTTCTGACCAGCGCCTTCGGCTGGCCGTCGGTCTTCTACGTCAACGTGCTTTTGGCCGGGATCGCCATCATCGCGGCTTTCGCCATCATTCCGCGCGATCCGAAGCCGCACGAGCACCGCAGCTTCGATCTGCCGGGCGCGCTGACCGTCACCGCCGGCGCGACCTTGCTTGTCTTCACACTGGTTCAGGGGCCCGAATATGGCTGGGGATCGACCGCAATCATCGTCAGTGCAGCACTGGCGGCATTCTTCCTGATCGCTTTCACGATGATCGAGGCGAAGAGCGCCGATCCGCTGATGCCGCTGCGCCTGTTCCACAACCGCAGCCTCGTCGCCGGCATGACGATCACCTTCCTCTACATGGCCACTTTCGGAGCGCTGCCCTACTTCCTCACCGTGCTGTTGCAGAACGTGCACGGCTTCACCGCCTTGCAGACGGGCCTCGCCTTTCTCGTGCCGTCGGTCGCCATCGCCACCGGCACGCAAGCCGGCGAGCGTCTGGCGACGCGCTTTTCGACGCGCAGCACGCTGGTCGGCGGCATGATCGTCGGCGCGGTAGGCACAGCATTGATGGTATCAGGCGCGACCGCGGAGAGCAGCTATCTGTCCCTCGTACCCGGCCTGATCGTCTCCGGCGTTGGACAAGGCATCGTCTGGACAGCAATGTGGATTGCCGCCGCTTCCGGCGTTGCGCATGATCAGCAAGGCGTCGCCTCGGGGATGGCTTCGACGACACTCAATGTCGGCAATGCCGTCGGCATGGCCGTGCTGATTGCGATTGCGAACAGCCAAATCGGCGAATTGTCCGGCAATGCCTTGAAAATTGCCGTCGCCGACGGCATCCAGGTCGCCTTCTGGCTCGCGGCGGCGGGCATCGTCGTCAGCCTGCTCGCAGCAATGGTTCTTCCGGCAAAGGCGCGATGAGAACAGGCGCGGGCGCCGACGCCTGTCAATTCACCCGGCTGATGCAGAAATCGATGACGTCGATCAGCGCCGATTTCTGCGGCGTCGCCTCGAGCGGCGCCAGCGCGTCACGGGCGATCTCGCCGAAGTGGCGGGCGCGTCCGATGGTGTCGGCAATTGCGCCGTGGCGGAGCATCAGGCCGACGGCCTTCTCCAGTCCGGCATCGTCGGCGGCATTGTCCTCGATGGCGCGTTTCCAGAAGCTGCGCTCGGCCTTTGTGCCGCGCCGATAGGCGAGGATCACCGGCAGCGTCACCTTGCCCTCGCGGAAATCGTCGCCGACATTCTTGCCGAGGTCCTTGCTGGTGCCGCCGTAATCCAGCGCATCATCGATCAGTTGGAAGGCAAGGCCGAGATTCATGCCGTAGGAGCGGAGTGCTGCGCGATCATTGCGCGTCGCCTGGGCGATGACCGGGCCGACCTCGGCGGCGGCCGAAAACAGCGCCGCGGTCTTGGCCTTGATCACGGCGAAATGCTCATCCTCGGTGGTCTCGAGGTTTTTGGCGGCGGCGAGCTGCATCACCTCGCCTTCGGCGATGACCGAAGCCGCACTCGACAGGATGTCGAGCGCTTCCAGCGAGCCGACATCGACCATCATGCGAAAGGCCTGGCCGAGCAGGAAATCGCCGACCAAAACACTGGCCTGGTTACCCCAGATCATGCGCGCCGTCTTCTTGCCGCGCCGCATGCCGCTTTCGTCGACAACGTCGTCGTGGAGAAGTGTCGCGGTGTGCATGAATTCGACCGAGGTGGCGAGCTTGACGTGGCCGTCACCGGAATAGCCGAACATCTGGGCGGCGGCGAGCGTCAGCATCGGCCGCAGCCGTTTGCCGCCGGACGAGATCAAGTGGTTGGCAATCTCCGGGATCATCTCGACGTCGGAGCCGGCCTTCGACAGGATCAGTTCATTGACGCGCCCCATGTCGGCGGCGGTCAGGTCGATAAGGTCCTTGATCGAGGCGGCTTCCCGCTTCCCGTTTTCAATGTTGAGAACGACACCCACGGCAAAACTCCCAACCTCGATATGCACGACGGCAACATGGTCCCTGGACAGACTCTAGGGCGGCAGCCACCGGTGCGGCAAGAGGCGAATTGGCGCGGCGGCTCTGGTACATAATCACGTCCACGTTTACATCAACGCCGCAAACTGCGAGTTTCATCCGATGATAGAGCTCATCCGCACCAACGACGCCGTCATCATTTCCTTTGTCGAATCGCTAATGCGCGATGCCGGCATCGGCTTTTTCGTCGCCGACCAGAACATGAGCGTGCTCGACGGCTCGATCGGCATTCTGCCCCGCCGTGTCATGGTGGACGCCGACAAGGCCGATGCGGCGCGGCGCATCCTGACGGATGCCGGCATCGCCAACGAGATCCGCCAAAAATAATGTCCGCGTCGCCCGCTGCCCTTGTCCCGGACATGCCGGCTCATACGGTCGATGCCTTCCATCGCGGTCGCTTCTGGCTGGTGCAGCCGAGAAAGGCAGGTCACCGCGCCGGCATGGATGCGATGATGCTGGCGGCTGCCGTGCCGTCCTCGTTCGCCGGGCGGCTTGCAGACTTTGGCGCGGGTGCCGGTGCCGCCGGCCTGGCGGTACTGTCGCGCTGCCCCGGTGCCGAGGCAGTGCTCGTCGAGCGTTCTCCGGAAATGGCGGCCTTCGCCACAACCACGCTTGCCCATCCCGGCAACGCGCATCTCAGCGACCGCGCCTCGGTGCTCGTCGCCGATGTCGCGCTGTCGGGCCGGGCGCGAATGGCCGCCGGCCTCGAGGATAACAGCTTCGATTTCGTCATCATGAACCCGCCGTTCAATGCCGCCGAGGATCGCGCGACGCCCGATCCGCTGAGAAAGGCCGCGCATGTCGCGGAGGACGGGCTGTTCGACAGCTGGATCCGCAGCGCGGCGGCGGTGGTCAGGCCGGGCGGCGGGCTGGCCGTCATTGCCCGGCCGGAACAGCTCGGCGCCATCCTCGATGCCATTGCCGGCCGCTTCGGCGATGCCGAGATGCTGGCCGTCCATCCTCGCCCCGAAGCGGCAGCGATCCGCATCGTCGTCCGGGCAGCACTCGGCGCACGCGGCAAGCTGTCGATCCGGCCGCCGCTGATGCTGCATGCCTATTCAGGCAATGGCCCCTCGGAACGGGCAGAGCTGATCAATAACGGGTTGGCGTCGCTGTTCGGAGACTGATCCATTTTGATTGCCGGGGTGACGGCATTGCCGTTGGCCGGCGAATTCCTACATGCCTCAAGCAAATCGACCGGAGACAGCCCCCTCGTGAAACGTCTTTTCAATCGCCTGCTGCCGAAATCCTGGCGCTCGAACGTCGTCACCATTCCGGTCATCCGGCTGCACGGCACCATCATGCCCGGCGGCGGCCAGTTCCGGCCGAGCCTGTCGCTGGCGTCGACTGCCGGCCTTCTCGAAAAGCTGTTTTCCTTCGACGCGCCGGCGGTCGCCATCTCGATCAATTCGCCAGGCGGCTCGCCGGTGCAGTCGCGGCTGATTTTCAGGCGCATCCGCGACCTGGCAACGGAGAAAAACAAGAAGGTCCTGGTCTTCGTCGAGGACGTGGCGGCATCGGGCGGCTACATGATCGCGGTCGCCGGCGACGAGATCTTTGCCGACCCGTCCTCCATCGTCGGCTCGATCGGCGTGGTGTCGGCCTCGTTCGGCTTTCCGGAGCTGTTGAAGAAGATCGGCGTCGAGCGCCGCGTCCACACCGCCGGCCAGAACAAGGCGGTGCTCGACCCGTTCAAACCGGAAAAGAAGGAAGACGTCGAGCGCCTGAAGGCGCTGCAGCTCGAGGTCCACGAGACCTTCATCGATCTCGTCAAGGATAGGCGCGGCAGCAAGCTCAAGGACGATCCCGACCTGTTCACCGGCCTGTTCTGGACGGCCAAGAAGGGGCTCGAGCTCGGGCTGGTCGATGCCCTCGGCGACATGCGCAGCGTGCTGAAAAGCCGTTTCGGGCCGAAGACCCAGCTCAAGCTGATCACCGCGCCGCGCGGCCTGTTCGGCCGCTTCGGCCTGTTCGGCTCGAGTTTTTCGGCGCCCGATATTGCCGCCGCCGCGGCAAGCGGCGTCATCGATGCGGCGGAAGAGCGCGCGCTGTGGGCGCGCTTCGGGCTTTGAAAAGCCGGTGAAAGCGTCTAGCATAAATCATCAACCGACCCGACCGGCCGTCTTGCCGGCCTTGCGAGGGAGAGTTTGACATGCCGCAGATCATCTTCTTCGCCGTCGTCGGCATTGCCGCCTATTTCGGCTACCGCTCCTTCGTCAGGGAAGCCGAGCGGGTGACCGCCAAGGTGCGGCGTACCGAAAAGCAAGCCGCCAACGGTACGATGGGAACGCTGGTCAAGGATCCGAAGACCGGCGAATACCGTCTGGCCAAGGATTGACCGTCGTCTCCCTCGCGGCCGAGCCAGTGGATTCCGAGACCAGCATCCGGGCATCGCATGCGCACGCCAAGATAAATCTCGCGCTGCACGTCACCGGCCGGCGCGCCGACGGTTATCACACGATCGAAAGCCTGGCTGTGTTCACGCGCTTCGGCGACCGCATCGAGACGGAACTTGCCGACAGCGACGGGTTTTCCGTGTCCGGCAAATACGCCTCCGCGGTACCGGCCGACGACAATAATCTGGTGGCGAAAGCGCGCGACGCGCTGCGTCGCGAGGCCGGTCCCCAGCATGCGCCGGCTGTCGCCATCAGGCTCGAAAAGAACCTGCCGGTCGCGTCCGGCGTCGGCGGCGGGTCAAGCGACGCGGCGGCTGTGCTGCGTGCTCTGGTCCAGGCCTGGAGGCTCGACATCGGCGATGCCGAACTGGCGCGGATCGGCCTGTCGCTTGGCGCCGACGTGCCGATGTGCCTCGCAGCCAAGCCGCTGATAGCCCGCGGCATCGGCGACGAGCTGACGCTCGTGCGGAGTTTCCCGGCCCTGGGTCTGGTGCTCGTCAATCCAGGAACTGCCGTCTCGACGGCCGAAGTGTTCGAGGCGCTTGGCCGCCGCGACAATGCGGGGCTGCCGCCGCTGCCGCACAGCCTCGACTTCCACAGCATCCGCAACTGGCTGGAGATCACCCGCAACGATCTCGAGCCTGCGGCGCGTGCAATCCAGCCCGCCATCGGCAAGGCGCTTTCTGTGCTCAACAAGGCTGGAGCCGGTTTTGCCAGAATGTCTGGTTCCGGCGCCACCTGTTTCGGGCTGTTCGAGACCGGCAATGTGGCCAAGCGCGCGGCCGTCGATATCCGCAGCCGCCATCCCGACTGGTTTGTCGCCGCGACGCGAAGCATGACATCGGAGGCTGAGGCGCATGGCCAGGATTGACGAGAGCCGCCCCTTCGTTCCCGTACGCATCGCGGTACTGACCGTTTCAGATACGCGCAGCCTCGCCGACGACAAATCCGGGCAGACCCTGGCCGACCGCATCACCGAGGCCGGCCACATCCTCGCCGCTCGTGACATCGTCACCGACGACCGCGACAAGATCCGCGACAAGGTTTTGGGCTGGTCGAAGGACGATGCGATCGATGTCGTCATCACCACCGGCGGCACCGGCTTCACCGGCCGCGACGTGACGCCGGAGGCGCTGGAGCCGATCTTCGAAAAGCGCATGGACGGCTTTTCCGAAGTGTTCCACCGCATCTCCTACGACAAGATCGGCACTTCGACGATCCAGAGCCGGGCAACCGGCGGCGTCGTCAACGCCACCTTCGTCTTCGTGTTGCCGGGCTCGCCCGGCGCCTGCAAGGACGCCTGGGACGGCATTTTGAAGCCGCAGCTCGACTATCGGCACATGCCCTGCAACTTCGTCGAGATCATGCCGCGCCTGGACGAGCATTTGCGGCGCGGCTGAGACGGAGCGAGGTATCAGCCGGGCGATCCCGCCTCAGCGAATGACCGGCTCGCCGTGAAACCGCCGGCGCGACGGCGGCGAGACGCCGAAGCCGACTTCCATCATCAGTCGTGGGGTGCGCGTCGGCACGGTACCCATATGGAAGCCGAACGGATCCTCGACAAAGCCGAGACCGGCCTGCCCCGTCAGCGTGACCGGGCTCTGCTCGCCATAGACGCCCAGCACCTCTTCCGCCGAATGGCCGACCAGAAGCGTCAGCTGATGCTTCAGGATGCGGCGGTTGTGGGAGCCGCGGACATAGACATGCGGCCCGGTGTCGTTGTCGACCGGCACCAGGTAGAAAAAGAACTTCAGCATGCGCCAGTCGTCGAGGTCGAAATGGTATTTGCCGAGCGAAGCCATGTTCTTGTCGGCGTCCGAGACGCCACCGGTCGGAAAGCTCCACCAGACGCGGGTGGTGATCAGCTTGGCCTGGCTGCCGAGATAGTGCGCTGCGATGTCGAGGAGTAGCGGATCGCGCTGCACGGCGACCGCAGCGTTGCAGTCGAGGACCCGCTCGAAATAGTGGCCGCTGAGCAGCGGGCGGCCGAAATGCTTTTCTGCATCGGCGTGTTTTTCGGGCAGGAATTCCAGCCGGCGGTCGAAATTGCCGAAGCATGGCGTGTGCTCGGCGAAGCGGGCGATCTCCTCATGGATGGCGGCTGGCAGCGTCAGGCCCGAATAGAGCCCCTCCGTCCGCAGCGCGCCGACGACGGCATCGCGATCGACGCCGGCGAACATCGTTTCACTGACATTGCGCGCCGGCCGAACCGGCTTCGCACCGCGCCAGTGCAGCCGCCGCGCCGGCATGGTGCGCGCCAGCATGAACATCGGCAGCCATGCCGGATTCTCGCGAAGGTCGGAAAGATAGGTCGGAATGCGGGCGGCGATGCGGCGCAGCGTACCGCCGTTGCGTGCGATCGCCTCGAGGCTTGCAGCGCCGGACTTGTCAGGGCTTGAAAGGGTCATCGGGGTCCTCAAATGTCGAGGGAACAGCATCGACGATAGTCGTCGTCGCCGCTCCGGCACACCCCAAACCCATTCGCCCGTATCGCTGGGAATGGTAACCCCCGGCCAGATTTTGTGCAATGCACAATAAACGACAACCCGCCAGAAAATTTGCTTGGGCGGCGTTTCCTAGGCCGGGATGGTAAGCCGTCACTTCCGCGGCGCCACCCAGATCTCGGCGTGGAGCCTTCTTGTCGCCAGGCCGCGGGCGATCGCTTCGGCGCTGCGGGCGCTCTTAGACAGCGCGGCGGCCTGACGCTTGCTGATCACCAAGCCTTCGGCGAGAGCGCGATTTCCGGCAAAGACCCGCGACAGGAACGGCGCGCGGCTGCCGCGTGCCCGTGAAAATCGCGCCGCCATGGTTTGCCTGGCCGTATGGGCGACGACCTCGTCGATCCAGCCCTCCCCCAGCCGCGCTCCCGGTTCCAGCAAAAGCAGCCAGTCGCCCTTGGCCTGCCTGATGCCGGCGGCGATGCCGCCGCTGACATAGTGGCAGCCGGCATGTTCGGCGACGCGGTGCGTCTGATCGGTCGAGCCGGTGTCGCAGACGAGAACGTCGCGCACCACGCCTTCGACCGCGCCGCCGATCAGCGAGGCGAGCGTGCGGGCGAGGCCCTCCTCGTCATTCAGGGTTTCGATCAGGACGCTAAGCATGTTTAGCCGAATAGCGGAAAGCGGTGGGCAGCGCCAGTTTTTGCGGCACGCCGCGAGAAAGTTCTTGCTTTGTTCCACTCGGTGCGATAGGAATACATTCATGAGCAGAGCGATTCGACAGCGGGCGGACAGTCCCTGGGAAAGGGCCAAAATGGAACAGATCGTGCGTGCCGACATTGCCGCCTTCGGCGCTGGCAGGGCCGAGATGGCGAATGCGATGATCGAGCAGAGCGGCATGCGCGTCCGCCCAGACCGCAATCGCGGCAGGTCGGCGGGCATCAATCCGTCCGGCCGTTTCGAGCCGGTCAGCCGGCATGTGTTCGACGACGGCTGGAATTCGCTGGAGGAGCTGCCGCCCTTCAAGACCGAGGTACAGGTCGAGAAGCCGCGCACCATCATCACCCGCAACGAATCGCCCGACATCTCCTTCGACCGCTCGATCAATCCCTATCGCGGCTGCGAACATGGCTGCGTCTATTGCTTCGCGCGGCCGACGCACAGCTTCATGGGCCTGTCGCCGGGGCTGGATTTCGAATCGAAGCTGTTTGCCAAGCCGGATGCGGCGCGGCTGCTCGACAAGGAATTGTCCAGGGATAATTACCAGCCGCGCACCATCGCCATCGGCACCAACACCGATCCCTACCAGCCGATCGAGAAGCAATACCGGATCATGCGCGAGATCCTCGAAGTGCTGGAGGCGCGCGGGCATCCGGTCGGCATCGTCACCAAGTCAGCGCTGGTGACACGCGACATCGACATTCTGTCACGCATGGCCGAACGCGGGCTGGCCAAGGTGGCACTGTCGGTGACGACATTGGACAGGATGCTGGCCAGAACGATGGAGCCGCGCGCGTCGACGCCGACCAAGCGGCTGGAGGCGATCAGGCAGCTTTCGGACGCCGGCATTCCGGCCTCGGTGATGGTCGCGCCGATCATCCCCGGACTGACCGACTCGGAAATGGAGCGCATCCTCGATTCGGCGCAGGCAGCGGGCGCGCGTGAAGCGGGCTATGTGCTGCTGCGCCTGCCGCTGGAGGTCGCGCCGATCTTCAAGGACTGGCTGCTGCGCCACTATCCCGACCGCTATCGCCACGTCATGTCGCTGATCCGTTCGATGCGCGACGGCAAGGACTACGATTCGGAATGGGGCAAGCGCATGAAAGGCTCCGGCCCTTATGCCTGGCAGATCGGCCGCCGTTTCGAGATCGCCGCCAAACGGCTCGGCCTCAATGCCGAGCGGCGCTCGCTGAGGACCGACCGGTTCGTCCCCGCCGCCAAGGCAACCGAGCAGCTGATGCTGCTGTGACAAAGCGTCTCGCGCCAGCCGCTTGAAGCGGCCGCAGCAGGCGAAAAATCCCGTCCGGCCTGTCCTGTCCCCGGGCTTGCAGACGGTAGCCCCTCCTGGTCCGGTGCCCCGCCCGACCCGGAGGGGACTTGCGGAGAATCGGAGCCGATGCGAACCTCGCCGCACCATGGCTCGCCCGCGTTCCGATTCTCCGCTTCTCTTCGAAATCGTCGAGAAACCCGACTTCTCGTTCGAGACGAAGGCGATGGCCGAAGGCCTGTGGCCGGTGGCGGGGATGGACGAGGCCGGCCGCGGCCCGCTCGCCGGGCCGGTGGTGGCTGCAGCGGTGGTGCTCGATCCCGCCAACATCCCCGACGGCCTCGATGATTCCAAGCGGCTGACGCATTTGCAGCGCGAGGCGCTGTTCCTGAAAATCCTCGGCTCCGCACTCGCCGTATCGATGGCCTCGGTCAGCGCCGAAGGCATCGATGCCTCCAACATCCTCAAGGCCAGCCTGGAGGCGATGCGCCGTGCAGTGGCCGGCCTGTCAATCCGGCCGAAGCTGGCGCTGGCCGACGGCCGCGACGTGCCGCCCGGCCTGCCCTGCGAGGGCAAAGCGCTGATCAAGGGCGACCAGCGCTCGCAGTCGATCGCTGCAGCCTCGATCGTCGCCAAGGTGTTGCGCGACCGCATGATGTGCGGCTGCGGCAGCCATCATGCGCGTTACGGCTTCGAGCTGCATATGGGCTACGCCACTGTGCGCCATCGCACGGCGATCGATCTGCACGGGCCAGTGGCACGGCTGCACCGCGCCTCCTTCGCGCCGTTCCGGTTCGGCGGCACCGAGGTGCTGGAGGAAGAGGGCCTTTCGGGCCTGGATTGAGCGAAAGCGGCTAGGCGTAATCTCCCCCTCGAGGGGGAGATGGCCAGGCCAGAGGGGGTCGCCTCGCGTGAAGCGCCAACCTTCTCTTTCGTCCCACATGGCGTCGCGCCAGGACGTACTGACCCCCTCTGTCGCCTTCGGCGACATCTCCCCCTCGAGGGCAGGGGAATCGCATATGGCGATTTTGGGGTTGAGTTTAGGCTGAGAAAGGATTCTTTGGAGAGGCAGGTGAGCGAAGGAGCGACTGCCATTTCCTGCCTTGAGAGCTACTTTGGCGCGGTGCCTGATCCACGCGCGCCCAACGCCACGCACCGGCTTGGCGACCTGATCGT